>MHFD01000035.1:3206-4226 GCA_001804045.1 Omnitrophica bacterium RBG_13_46_9 | reverse complement strand
CGAAAATAGCGGCTATCATAGGCAGGATCATGTAGGTTTCCTGAAATCCGAAGATGCCTACAAATTTCAAAGTACACAGATACACCGTAAAAATAAAGGTGACAAACAGGGAAATCGTCCGTTTAAATATCAAATTGGATAGCTTATAGATGGAAACCGCCGTGGCAAACAGCCATAGGATCTCGAATAACGCGATTGTCCGGTATTGGCTGCCGAAAAGTCTGAATAAAAGCGCATTGAGATAATAAATAAGCGGGTTCTTATGATCCCATATATCGCGATATGGTATTTGTCCGTGTAAAATCATATCCCCCATATAAGCGAAAAAACCCGAGTCGCGGCTGCCTATCTGAAGGAATGTTTTACTCCTCAAAATGAGGATTGTCGGCAGTATTAAGAATACAAAAAATATTAAAGTCTTATTTTTTCCGTTTATGCTCATGTTGCATGCCTTGTAACATCAGATTCTTCCTAAACACTACAAGCTGTCTAAGCCCCCCTAAGGCAAATCTGATTAATTTCCATTTTATAATTGAAACGGATCCGGTCTTTCTCCCGTAATGCGCCACGGGGACCTCTGTCATCCTGACTCCTTTTTTCTTCGCCAGGATAGAAACCATGATATTCGGAGCCAATGCGTCCTTGTCTATAGGTTCAAGCAACTCTATAAGGACCTTTCTTTTTATTAGACGGAACGGGCAATTCGCGTCTTTAATCCATACGCCGAAAATAAGAAAAATCGCAAGTCGGATTGTCTTCGATAAAATCAGCCTGTGTGCAGGATCGCACCTTGTCTTGCGCAACCCCACTATAAAATCATAATCGTCCCTCAATTCATACAATTTCCGGAAGTCGCCGGGGTCGAACTGATTGTCGCTGTCAACCTGGAACACATATTCCTTTATCGCAGACTCATACCCCATACGTATGGCCCTCCCATGGCCGCTATTAATCTCTGTTTTCAATACCCTCAATCCCGGCAATTCTCCCCTTAAGCCTTCAAGTATATCGCGGGTATTA
>MHFD01000035.1:0-3131 GCA_001804045.1 Omnitrophica bacterium RBG_13_46_9 | reverse complement strand
ACCGTTTTTTCTATCGCGCTTTCTTCGTTATAGCATGGCATCACGATAGAGAGTGACACGGGCCGGTCGTTACAGGCTCCAGACATTTTCCCGCCCTTTTTTTAATATTCTATCTACGATCTCCTTACCCTGCATGACAGAATGATCTGTGTTGGCAATTTCGTATTTCCATGCGCCGAAACGGCCCCGGGAATAGATATCCATTTTTTCCAATTCCGGTTGGATCTTCCTAAGCGCCCTATCCCTTCCAAGTGTGGGGATGGGGTACGCGCAATTTATATCACGGACGAATTTAGATACTATAAACTTCCGGTCATCCTTGTCTATAAGACCCGTATTGATGAGACCTCTTATGGTCTTCTCGAAAATCTCCGATTTATCCTCTTTCTTATATTCTGAATAGGCGCTTTCGCATAGGAGCGAATAATATTTTTTCTTATCCGGGACGTTGTTCGGGGAGTAATTAGAAAGATATGTCGTCCTGAAAAAAGGACAATTCCTGCCTGGAAAATACATCCAGCCCTTATTGCTCGGGCAAGGTCTGTGTATGCCTATGCCCACTACGAACACTCCGTTGTGCCTCAGGTCCAAACACAGGTGTAACAGCTTTTTATCACATCCTTCAAGCCGCATCAAAAAGCTATCCAGCGGGGAGGTATTTATCAAGACATCGTAAGTATCCTCCTTACCTCCGGATAAAAAGACCTTTCTGCGACGCGGGTCCACTTTTGTCACCTCTGTGTCATATTTTATCTTATGCCTTAATAGACAGGCTATCCTTCGGAATATCTCTCCTATGCCCCCGTAAAGAGGATATTTAAATTTTACGTTAGGTCCCCAGTTGGTCTTACTAACGTTAGACACTAAACGGGACACGACTTCCTCAAGGCTTATCTTGCTTACCCGTTCGGAAATCCAATTTGTGCCTAAAAGAGAAAGCGGATAAGCCCAGACCTTGAGATTGTACGGGACCATAAAATATTTCGCTATGCCCTCTCCCATATTGTTGATTATCCACTCTTCGAAGTCCGTTGACTCTTTTTTCTGCCGCCTGGCTTTATCGAGGCCCTTCAGGCACTCCAGCAGGATGTCGCGCGGCAGATACATTATATTGTCCTGAAACGGATACGGTATCCATCTCTTCATCGTGCGTATCCAGGCCTCACGCTGATGCTCGAGGTAATTATTTCTTAGAACTTTTTTCAGCAATCTGTCAAAATATGCGTAGTATGTGAAAAGGATGTGTCCGCCCAGGTCCCAGGTAAAGCCCTTATCATCCTTAAAGCTCGCGCAAAGCCCGCCTGCGTAACTGTTTCGTTCATAAACAATAAATTTGCTATGCTTTAGTTCCTTCAGTCTATACGCCGCGCCCAATCCGGCAGGGCCGGTGCCTATAATAATTATCTTTTTCATATGTTTATTTAGAAAATATCTATTGATATCGCGCGGATCACGGAAATATCCGCTATCTCAAACCATTTTCTTATCAGCTGGGCGGCGCGCCCGGGCGTTGATACCATTATAGCCCGTAGTCAGCCCCAAAATCTCAAGGCCGCCTTCTTCCATCCACCGCCGAAAACTGGAAAGCCTCTGCGGCTTATCATATTTTGGGCTAAGCATGTCAAATACGCTAAGCGTCTTGATCTCTTTCAATTCCGGAACGCTCAGATGATAATCCGGCTCATAATTTAGCCGGCCAATAGGTATAAGATTGGAAAGCAACGCTCCGATAAAAGGAATTTTGCTGCATAAGGATTTTATATCATATGCGATAGAGATTACGAAAGACCAAAATGTAAAGAGCCGTGAAGGTTTCCACCACTTGAAGAACGGGCGCAACCGATATTTAAGATTGAAAATGTGCTTAAACGGCTGGCTTAAATAGCAGTCAACCACAAGCTCGCCCCCGGGCTTTAAGAAAGGCATAAGGCTAAGATACGCTTTTTTTACATCCGGGCAATGCTGCAGCACACCCATACAAAATATCTTATCAAACATACCGTAGGGCAACGGGATTTCGTATATGTCGGTCTGAAACAAATGGTGACGCTTTCTCAGCTCAGGTGCCTTAACATTATCCAGATTCGCTTCGATCGCTTCGCTGATCTCAAATGAATACACGATAGCCCCCGTATCCAAGGCGATCTCGGAAAACCGGCCGGCCCCGCAACCCGCTTCCAGAACCAATTGGCCTCTCAGGTCGCCGGGCCACTTTGTGGTGGCATCAAACCGGATTTTACTGATTTTTTTTTGAACATCACCTACCTGTGTCCGCGCAAATTTTTTCCACTGATAGCCGAATGACGCCGCGTAGCCGGCCGAATCCACAAAACGCGGAATGGATTTTATAATCTGATAGCGTTTACCGCAGGAGGAGCATGCGAGCCATCCCTCCATAATCTCTTCCTGAACCTGGCTAGGTTCGCAGTGAGAAAGCTTCAAGCTGCTTTTACATTTGGGACAGCGGAATATATTTACATCGTCGAGTTTCATATAACCTTATTGATTTTTTTGAAGACCCTTTTTAAGAAATTCCTGAATTATATCGAGGTGCGCGCGATTGGAATCCCCGACTGTCCATGAGCGCGCCAGCTCCGCTGAGGCCCTTCCCATGCCTTCTAACTTATCCCGGTGTTCCAAGCACCGGTTCATTGCGCCACAAATAGCGTCCGCGTCAGCTGCTTTTATTATGAAGCCGTTTTTCCCATTTTGCACAAAACCCCCGCATCCGGACTCCTCCGTTGTAATTACGGGCAAGCTATGAGAAAGGGCCTCAAGCACGACATGAGCGCACCCTTCCAGTAAAGTCGGCATAACCAGCACATCCGCTCTTTCGTATATTTTCGCCAGCTCCGACTGCGAAACCGCGCCAAAATACTTGATGCCTTTTCCTTTTTCCTTAAAAGCGATATCCGGGAGTAGTTGTCGGCCTACAAGCCAGAGTTCCGCGGTTTTTTCCGCATTAAGCATACTCCAAGCCTTTACCAGATAAGGCAGGCCTTTGCGCAGAGCCAGCATGCCCGCAAAAAGAAAGATCAGGGACTTATTGCCTCTTCCGGCATTCGCCTTTATATTAGAAACGGGAGGACAACCTGTGGGTATATACACGATTTTTTCCGGATTAACCCCTT
>MHFD01000034.1:42255-42908 GCA_001804045.1 Omnitrophica bacterium RBG_13_46_9 | reverse complement strand
CTCACTCAAGGCCCTTCCCGGGATATGCTCCCGGGCCAATAAAAAAATACGCTGAATTTTAAAGACTATTAGTAGTAGTCTCCTAAATCTTTGTCCTCATCTTTGGGGTCAACGCCTTTATCATAACTCTTGTCTTCAGCCATGCAATAGTTATATTCAGGGCATTTAGCGCAACATTCGTCTTTCAATTGGTCTTTTTCATCGCATTCTTCATAGTGTGGGCACATATCACAACACATATATATCCCCCTGACTAACTCGGTCCGTAGAATCTGTTCAAAAGGTCCTTTACCAATTTCTTTTCGCTATCCTTATCCTTTGCCAACCCTTTGATGATCATTTTTTGGCGTCTTATATATTTTCTTAAACCCTGGGATAATCTCTTTTTCGCCATAGGAAGAATCCATCGTTTTAAACACGAATTCTATAATTAAATCTGATTTAATGAGCTCTTATGTTAGTATTATACGCGACAGAATGTCTATTCCGTAGTATCCGGTTCATAGACACTGATGATCCTTGCGATTTTTTTACCGTCTTTCCCCTTAATATACTCTATATCGACATAAGTGTTCGGGGTAATGTCTTTCAGTTTTTCCGCATTCTCAAATTTCGCATTAGGATCGACTGAATAAGTAACTGCGATTTCCGTA
>MHFD01000034.1:36588-42211 GCA_001804045.1 Omnitrophica bacterium RBG_13_46_9 | reverse complement strand
CTCATCCACGCCTACTACCGTACCATAGCCGTAATCCACCTCTTCTTCCTGGGCGAACGCGGCATACGGGAAAGAAGCTATCATAACAGTCGCCATCATAACAAAAAACCACTTTTTCATTTTTCACCTCCATAATTATACTCTATCAGCCTTTTCTAACTTTTTCTTCTTTAACTTCGCAATATCTATTTTAAACGTTTTAAGGTCGGACAGCCCCACCGTAATGGCATTAATCAGTTCCTTTTGGGCTTTGTTTTCCGGTTTGCATAGATAATAATAGGCCTTAAGCCCCTGCCTCCTATCGCTTACCACTCCTGTCAGTCGTAAACGGGCAAGGTGCTTGGAAAGGTTCGATTGGCCCGAACCAAGAACCTCGCAGAGCTCCGTCACATTTAATTCCTCATGTATTAAGCAGGTTTATAATCCTGAGCCGCGTGTCATCGGCGAAACTCTTTAATAGCTGACGGGCTCTCTTAATCCGCACAGTCACCTCCTTCCTGTATTTGGTATATGACTATATGAATATATGTTCATATACACCAAAAAAATGTCTTTGTCAAGTTTTTTATGTGGGGCCTTCTTAGCTCGTAGCTCGTTCCGCCAAGATGAACTTCAACAGGAGAATCTTCTGGCGGATCCGCCGGAAATTCTTCTTAAGAAGACTCATCTCGGCGGAAGCTCATAGCTCGTAGGTTATAGTTATAGGGGTACTCGTTACGTAGGACCCTCCTACGCCGTAGATGAATCTCATTGTAGGTATGCTTCGGAGAGGCAGGCGTGGGACGTCCGCTCCCTGCGCCCTTAGGCAGGCTTAAGGGCTAGGTCGCTGGGAAGTAGGACGATTCGGGCCCGTGTCATTGCGATTCTGTCCTTTCTATCAAAGTAGTGTACTGCTGAAAGAACAGGGAAGCCCAGGCAAAAAGGTTATGCGCTGCTCCACACGTAGCTTTTTAATTTGTACAGTTCCTTTAAGGTCTCGATATCTACCGGGCCGGCTCGCGGCATGAGAATGATAATTCTTTCGCTATTCGATGGGGTGACTATTACCAACGCGTCATTCACCTTATCCGGGGATGTATATATATCCTGCCTTCCCGGATTCCGGACAAACTGAACGGTGAGCATCAGTAATTCGTCGATCTGGGCATACAGTTTTTCTTCGATATTCATGCCTTTTTTGGCAGCCCTGAAGAAGTCCCGCAGGTCAAGCTGCGTAAAATAGAGGTTCTCGGACCGCGCGACGGGCACCGTCCGTATAACGTCATGTACTATTCCCTCAGTCGCCATTGTCGCTATCCTGGCGTTCGGATTCTCTCTCAATATCCCGTCTACCATCCCCGGCACTTCCTTCCCACAACAGGATACTAATCTTACCCGGCCCTTATATCCGAGTGTTTCCAGCCATCTCTGGAACCGGGTATCGAGGAATATGTCATTGTATAGATTCTGCAATCCCGACATATTGATAAAGTCACCCAAGGTCTTTCCTTTCAGTCCTGGGATAGGGATATCCGAAAAATCTTCACACACTATCGCAAGCTCTTCACCTTCTTTGAGGGACGCAAGCGCATCGATTATCGTAAAGACACCACGCACAGCCTTCCCTGCTTCGACTCCTGGGTTAAGAGTTGGATAAGCTACGAGACTTTTTCCCCAATCCAGAAACAGAGGGGTTGCATACCTTCTATATGGCTGAAGCATGGTCTTTCCGTCTCCAATAGCAAGAATCAGGTCTGCCGTTCCAAATCCGCCCCTGTTGCAGAATTCCATATATGACTCTTGAGACGTCGCTACCCCGGATTCCATTTTTCTGATAGCACTGTCAATTCCAAAACGTAGATTATACGTTTCAAGATTATATGTAACAAAATATTCTATATCTGTAAAACCCTCATTTTTCAGTGTGGAATGAATATACTTGATGTCATTTTTCATATTCCGTAAAAATCCCCGTTCCGGATTATCGGCGTAAATATGAAAGAGGCCGGCATACTCGTCTCCGTTTCTGTCCTTCGCGTTTACCATTACCCCCGTACAGGTTTCGAGATTCAATGTAGCTAAAATAACGTTTTGACACCTTGACCTTTTCATCATTACTCCGGTTCCTCCTGTAATGAACAATAACCGACTACCAGATAACTCTCGCGGCACATCTTTTACTTCGAACAATTTACCGCTATGCCAACTCCCAAAGTGCCGCTCCTCTTTCTGGGCACGGAACGTTATAATTCCTTCCTCCTTTTCGACCTGTTTGCACTGGTCCAGGTTTTCTCCGCCTACCATTGATTTATTCCCCGTCTCTTCACTTACAGTATCTCTTATGCGTTCTGCGATCCACGCAACTTCTTCAGGCCCATTATACTTATGTTCGCCTATGCAGAGAGAAACGGCCTCTGCTGGTTTCTTTGTCGTTCCGGCATCTGAAGATACCTGACATGAATATTCTTCGGTGGAACCCTTGGCCGGGAAGGTGCTATCTATGCTAATGCCTTTAAAATTTCTTCCTTTTAGATTTTCTTTATGGATAATACCGTCATTATTAACGTATAGTATCGGAATATCGTGCCTTACCGCAAAAGCCCTCACGGCATCAACAATATCCTTGTCAGATGAAGGGCCATCCTCCCTGATGAACGCGGCAACAACTTGTGCATTTGTGAAGACAATCTCATTTAATTCTATATCATCTCTTATGCACTCTTGAACTATCGTGGAAAACGGGAAGAGCGGAGCATATGTATTTCTTCTTTTCCTCATCTCTTCTATCTGCCTATCATAGGTCCCGGGAGGGGCTGCTTCTGAATACCAGTTTGGCACCCCCAGACCTCCACTGGTTGTAGCCAGAATATCGTCTCTCCTCACGTTCATAACAAACCCTGCAGATGTCCATGTATTGACAAAACCCGGGCCTATTGCGGTTCCGGATAAAAGCATCTTCTTCACACGCCCGGGATCGTCAAATGGCTCCGCTCTCTGGGCAGATCTCAATGCATGGATCACATAGTATCCGTCAATCTCACCGGTCTCCCCCCTGGTTTCGGTGCCTATAGGCCTCTCCGTTATTTCCGAAGCTTTCAAAAACACGTCAACGGCGCGCCCGGCATAAATAAAATCATCATGATCAGCTGCGTCTTTATACTTTGTCAATTTGGTATCAATATATTTGAACCCTAGTTTTTCATACACTTCTGCCAGATAGGGGCTATGTCGATCGAACTTCACAGTTATTACCGGACCTTCATCGGCTTCAATTTCCTGGAATCCCTCCCGCAACAGATTGAATGCCAGTTGTTTCATCATTCTTGCCCCTATATGCTCTTGTCTGCGTAAGGCATCCACCGCAAATCCGTGAATGTACAATGACCTCTTCCCGACCTTTTTCATCTCCTTGTCATAGGGTCTTTCGTATGCCAGGAGCAGTCCAATGGGGTATCCGGTGTCGTCAACCGCCACGATGCTGTGCTCCCATTTTGCCAGGAATATCTTCTCACCGCGTCGTCCATAGTCGCCGTCATCCCATCTATCCCGCAATAACTGTTCCGGGACCCAGTTGACATCGGGAATGCTGTTCATGAGTTCGATAAGCCTGTCCACGTGCTGCTCCGCAAACTCCTTTGTTAACCGTTGAAGCCGAACCTCGCTTTGAGCGACCCCTTCTTTGCCAGTATCTTTCCCGCCTGCCTGTTTGGCCAATGCCTCATCAACAGCAGAAGTGCCTATTTCCGGACTCAAAACCTCCAGTCTCACGTATGGTCCTATATCACTTGACGCAACGCAACGGGGGTGAGGCTTTGCCTCTCTATCGCAATACCGCGCAATTCTTCCGTCTGAAAGCCGTACCCTGATCTCCATGCGGCCATCGACTGCCAGGACTTCGCACAATCCCGCATCCATCGGCAATATGCCCTTTCCGGACCAGTAAGCGGGAAAGCCCGCGATTCCATAAGATGCCCATTTTTCGATTATTCTGCCGAGTAGCGTTCCTTTTAAAGCCTCTTTGTCTCTAAGGCCAAGCATGTCATCTGTTGCCAGATGGCGCGAAAGTTTATCAATATATTCTGACTTTCCGTAGAGCCCATCACCCGCAGTCCAGCCGACTGCCGGCATGCTGCTTATCATAAGCACTGTTATAAGCAAGAGTGACAGATATTTGAACCACGTGCTTCTTTTTACTTTACAAAAATATAAACCCGGGCTAAACCCAGATGCTATACTGCTTGCCGACAGCATAGACCTGGATTTGATAACCCGGATTATAATATTAGATGCTATATTAAACAAAAAAGACCATGCAGTAATAGCCATAGCCATTACTTTGTTGTATGGTTCTTTTAATACACAAATAAAAATATCCTTAGATCGGCAAGTTTGCACCTTATATTTCTCCTTTTTGGTGCTTTTTATCCAAAGACTTCTTAAAGTTCCTTAATAATATCCCAAAATAAAAAGAATTCTTTCGAATTCAATAATAAGTATATATGAAAAGCTAACTTTTATGGCAATTGAAAAGTAATATCTGTGTAACAAGTTAGTAATCATAGGGAGTCGACAACCAACATCCCCAGCCTAATAGGTTGTACCTTGCCAGTTCCGGGACTGCGCGGTCCCGGAACTGGCAAACAGTTGTCGCGAAGCAACACCGATTAAGAGGATAGGATTGAACAAGGAAAGGGGAAACATTCCCCTTTAATTGTTATTATCTAGATACAAACTTCATATTAGGAAGGAGTGATAGCGAAGACATGCAAACGCCAAGGACTTGAGGGATCCGAACGTCACGAAGTGACACCTCTGTAAAGAGGGAGAGATAATACAAGAGAGGGAGAAACATTCTCCCTCTCTTGTTATTCAGGTATTTTCCTATTAGGAGAGGGTGACAGTGAATGCCTCTGTTTTGGGCGGCGGCATGAACGCCATAGGGGGAACCATAGGTTCCCCCTATGGAATTAAAAATGGTCACTATGAATAGTGACCATTTTTAATTGGTGGAGCTGACGGGACTCGAACCCGTGATAGCAGAATGCCATTCTGCTGTGATCCCGCTTCACCACAGCCCCGAAGATTTTTTTAACCCGCCTGCAAAGGTGGGGATAGATAGCAAAAAAATTCCATTTCGGCGAGGTTTCCGCTTCGCCGAGGCAAGAGAAAATATTTCACACCTGTAAGAGTGTGGAGCTTCAATTATATCAAATTATATCTCTAAATCACAAGTAAAATCATTCTATGTTGAATAAATACTTCTGTATGATATAATATGTTAACGAGCCAGAGTGATGGAATTGGTATACATGACGGTCTCAAAAACCGTTGTTCGAAAGAACGTGAGGGTTCGAATCCCTCCTCTGGCACCACCTTTAAACATAAAATCACATGACAAACTGGTCAACAAATATTGCCTACGCAGTTGGGTTAATTGCTACGGATGGTAACCTATCAAAAGATAAAAGACATATTACTTTAACCTCTACAGAAATGCAACAATTGAAAACTTTCCGTAAATGCTTGAGTCTCAAAAATAGAATATGTTTTAATCCACCTGGCGGTTACTCAAAAAATACATGCTATAGGGTTACATTTTCAAATGTCGAATTTTATAATTGGTTATTATTGATAGGGTTAAAAA
>MHFD01000034.1:34143-36562 GCA_001804045.1 Omnitrophica bacterium RBG_13_46_9 | reverse complement strand
CTAAAGATACCGGATAATTATTTCCCTGATTTTCTGCGTGGACATATAGATGGTGACGGTTCGGTCATACATTATATAGATAAGCATAATTTTTACAAAAATAAAAGATACATCTATCACAGATTATATGTTAGCTTTCGTTCTGCTAGTCTGCCGCACATCACATGGATTAGGAAGAATATAAAGAGACTTTTATGCATAAGTGGGAGCCTCAGTGGTTGGAAAAACAAAAAAAGAAGCAGCCAAAATGTGGAATGGACTTTGAGATTTTGTAAAAAAGAATCTTTGACTTTGCTCAAATATCTATATTATAAACCAAATATTCCATGCCTCCTGCGTAAGAGAAGAGTTGCTGAAACTTTTCTGCAAAACGGCTTATTCTGACAAAATAGGTAATGCTAATTCTGTCAACTTATTTTATACAGGCTCGCAATAACTCGAACTCACAACGCCATGTGTGAACTGTCACGAATTTCGAATTTCGCACATCGAATTTCACGAATATTCGTTACTGGCACTACTACTTGAACTTCCATAAATCGGGATGCTTGCTGAAGGATTTTTGGAAGGCTTTTACTATGCCCGGGTCAAAATGAGTTCCAGCGCTTCCCGCTATCTCAAGAAGCGCCTCTTTGGCGGTAAAGGCTTTTTGATAGGGCCTGTCGGTGGTTATCGTATCAAACGCATCCGCTACAGCCACTATTCTGCCTGTCAAAGAAATATGCTTACCTTCAAGCTGTCTTGGATAACCTTTCCCGTCAAAGCGTTCATGATGCTCCGCAATACCGCCGAGAATGTTTTTGGAATTGATGACAGACGCGACTATCCTTAAGCCTATGTTGGGGTGCTCGTGGATCTTTTTAAATTCCTCATCATTTAACATTGTGCTTTTGGATAAAATACTGTCGCTTATCCCGATCTTTCCTATATCATGTAAAAGGCCTGAGAGCCTTATGTCCTCCAAAAAATCCGGCAAAGTCTTCATTTCTTCTGCTATGCCTACAGCGTATAGCGCGACTCTTTCGGAATGGCCGTGGGTGTAGGGGTCTTTTGCGTCTACCGCCGTCACAAGACTGGTTATTGTATTTAAAAACATGCTTTTTGTATTCTTATATAATTTTGCGTTTAATAACGCTATCGAGACATTATTGGCTAATGTCGATAAAAGCTTTTTGTCTTCTTCCGTAAAATACTTCTTTCTTTTTTTGTGATTGCTCACCATCAATATGCCAATTATGCCGGAATCCGTCTTAAGCGGCACGGCAAGAAAGGCGCCCAAAGGGAGCTTTTCCGAGGAGAATGGGATCTTTTTAGACTTGAATGCCAAGCTCTCCTGTATGTTATTCACCGCTATAGCCTTCACTCTTTTCACAAGCTCGATGTTTATCCTTTCCCAGCTGCCCAGGATTTTCAGGTTCGCTATCTGATCGCTTTTAAATCCTATCGCGCCGGCCAGGACGAGGTGCCTGGAATCCTCGTCCAATAGGAAGAGCGCGCTGTAGTCAGTGTCAAGAAAAGATTTTGCTTCTCTCAAAATCATGTCTATGACGTTCTCAAGTTCAAGGCTTGAGCATACCTTCCTGCTCACCTTAAGCAATATTTCAACCGTTTTTTCGCCCTTCATTTTTCTAAGCACCTTTATACCCTCTTTACGCATATGACCGTGATATCGTCATGCTGTCTCTGTTTTCCTTCAAATTTTCTAACGCTACTTTGTATGAGGTCAACGAGCTGGTCTGTCTTCAAATTGACGTTATCCCTTATGAGGCCCACCAGCCTTTCCTGGCCAAACATCTCACCCTTAGGATTCATGGCCTCGGTAACGCCATCTGTATAAAGGACGCACATATCCCCTTTTTCGTACTTTATCCTCTCCTCGCTGAATGTCCCGTCGAAAAGGCCCAGCGGCATCCCTTCTTTTGTATCTATGATACCCTGTTCCGCAGAGTCTTTTCCGTCTTTCGTGGAAACCTTGATCATAGGCAGGTGTCCGCCGCTTGAATAAGTCAAAAACCCAGTTTTCATGTCAAAGATGACATAGGTGAGCGTCACAAAAAGTCCGGATCCGGATTCTCCGCACAGCCGCTCATTCAGATTATGTATCACCCTGGAGGGCGACTCCTCTGCGGCATAAGACTTGAATTCACTTACGACTTTGGCCATATAAAGAGCGGCGGGAACGCCTTTGCCTGAGACGTCGCCGACCATCACGCCCACTTTCCCCTCTCCCATCCGGACAAAATCGTAGAGGTCCCCTCCCACCTGGAGGGCTGTCAGCATCTTCGCCGCGATTTCCATTCCCGGTATACTAGGATTTTCTTTCGGCAGGAAGCTCTCCTGTATCTTTTTTGCGATGCTCAATTCCTTCTCCAGGATGCCTATCTTGTGCGTTTCATTTATGTATTTTGTAAATGTAGTC
>MHFD01000034.1:30895-34132 GCA_001804045.1 Omnitrophica bacterium RBG_13_46_9 | reverse complement strand
AAAGAGCATAGCCACCACGGGGTAAAAGATATCCACCCACAGCCCCCAGAAAAAGAAAACCGCCGTTGCCGCTATTACGTACGTAAGTATAAAGAAAAATACAAAAAGAAAACTGAATGATGTCCTGCTGTATCCCGATATAAGGCACGTGATCAGGCATAAAAATATCAAAATGCCTATATTCACGATCGGGCTCGCCCTCTGAATGAATCTTCCCAATAAGATACTATTAAAAAGGCTCGCGTTGACTCCGACTCCCGGATATAAGGGATCGAAAGGCGACGGGTGGGCGTCCGGCGTTGCGGTCGCGGTGACGCCGATAAAACAGATGCTATCCTTTAAGGATGCCAGGCTCACGATCGGCTTCCTGCCCGTTACTTCGGGAAACTTTTCGGCTATATACGAATCAACGACGTCTATGAAAGAGTAGTGCCTGAAGGTTCTGTCCCATCTGCCGGGAAAATTGACGATAATGGTCGAATTTAAGTCAAGAGGTATTCTTGTCTTATTTTCCAAAACTATATGCCTGCCGGGCGTGACCGCAATGTCTTCCTTTTTAAAGCCGAGGTAATCCGCGCATACAAAAAAACAGACATGAGGGTAAAGGGTATCTTTATATTTGATAAAGGGCGGGATCCTCCTGAATTTACCGTCGTTATCAGGAATGATATTTATAAATCCCGTGCCCTTAGCAAATCTTTTAAACTTATCTACGACCTCTTCCTGCAATCTGTCGGCTACGGGGACCTCGCGATTGCGCTTTGAGGCTATATTAAACACATAAGGCAGATACACCTTTCCCGATTTCTTAATCGCATCCTGAAAGAGCGCATCCGATTTTTCATCGCTTTCCTCGCTGAAAAATACGTCAAAAACAATAGCTTCCGCGCCCGCTTCCGTCAGCGCATCGATAAGAGCGGCGTGATACCGGCGGGAGATGGGCCATTTGCCGATCTTGTCAATGGTGTCATCGCCTATCTCTATTATGGCTATATCTTTATTTACAGGTAGGTCCGGCCGCAGCCTGAATCTTATGTCGAGGGTCTCTAATTCGTAATTGTCGAAAAGGCGTAAATACGAAATAAGGATAGTAATCAAAAAAATGAGGGCAATACCCCAATATAATACGGCCCTTTTTTTGATCTTCGAAAAATTCATTCCGGATAATGGGTTAACCATTTATCTTATGCGCGTCCGGGACGTAATAACACGGCCTGTATTTCGCGGGTCCGTGTTAATAGTCCCGCGCCGAAAAGTGCATGTATAAATGTCTTTTTTATTTCCCCTTTTTGCCCCCGTCGGTTTTCTTCTCCTCTTTTCCCTTCATGAGAAGCTTCCAGGGATTCCTTTTTATGTCATCGCTGAACTCGTTAAAATTTGCGCTTGTCTGTTCGAGATTCGCTATTATACTGTCGACTTTTTCCTTGTTATCCGAGACAATGGTCTTTACATCGCCCAGAACGTCATCGAGCTTTTTCGATATTTCGTCGGCGCGTTTCATAAGTTTCCTCATCTCCACGGGGTCTTCGCTCGTAACGGTGCCGCCGTCTTCGACAAATTTTTTCGAATTGCCGGGGGTGATTCCGATATAGGCGTCTCCTATAAAGCCTGTTGCGCCGATAAAAGCCACGGAATCCTCCCTTATCCTGGCTTTTCTATCTATCGATAACACAAGCTCCACGCTGGTCTCTTCGGGTTGGTAGATAAACTTTATGCCCTCGACCCTGCCGACCTCGATACCCGAAAGCGCGACTACGGAATTCTCTTTGATGCCATCGGCATGGCTAAAATACGTCTTTATTTTGTAAGCATCGGATTTAAAATTTGAAGTCCTTAACCAGAAAAATAACCCGACCAATATAGCCATGATGATCACAAGACCCGTCTTTACCTCGTTACTGAATTTTTTCATAAGTCTCCTCCATTATTTTAACGTTAAACGCCGGGTATTCATATAGGGCTTTACGCCATTATCTCTCTTAATCCAGAGGCTACGTCATTCATAAATAAGAAATCCGCGTGATGATTATAAGGCCTATTTTGTCAGTTGTTCCAGATAGTCGTCTTTCTGCTGGAAAAATTTTATAGGGCCGTCCGGGCTGCCTGCGATGAATTGCTGGACAAGCTGGTTTTTACTGTGTTGCATCTCATCCTTTGTGCCGACTTCTATGACCCTGCCCTCATAAAGCATCGCTATTCTGTCGGCTATCCTAAACACGCTTCCCATGTCATGGGTCACGACAACGCTTGTTATGGAAAGCTTTTTTGATAAATCCAATATGAGCTTATCTATGACACCCGCCACTATAGGGTCGAGCCCTGCGGTCGGTTCGTCATAAAAGACTATTTCCGGGTCCATCGCGATAGCCCGCGCCAGGCCTACCCTTTTTTTCATGCCGCCGGACAGCTGACTCGGCATGAGGTCCTCGAATCCGCGAAGCCCGACCAGTTCCAGCTTCATCTTGACCACAATATTTATGACGCTCTCTTCCAATTTGGTATGCTCCCTTAGCGACAGACTTACATTTTCCCCAACAGTCATAGAATCAAAAAGCGCGGATCCCTGAAACGACATGCCGATGCGCTTCCTTACCTTATCCATCTCGTCTTCCGGCAGGTCCACTATATCTTTGCCGAGAAGGTAAACCTTGCCGCTGTCGGGCCTGATCGCTCCTATTAGATGCCTTAAAAGGGTGCTTTTGCCGCATCCCGAACCGCCCATGATGACAAAGGTCTCTCCTTTATATATCTCCAGGTCTATGCCGTTAAGGACGGTCCTGCTCCCGAATTTTTTAACTATATTTTCCGCCTTTATCGCCGTTTCTTTTTCCATACTTTCACCTTTTACATGTTAGCAAAATAGAATATACCGGTCAAGACACAGTCGACCAATATAATCAGGATAAAACTCGTGACGACGCTTACCGTAGTCGACTTTCCTACGCCTTCCGCGCCTCCCTTTGTCGTAAGGCCCATATAACAACCTACCATAGAGATGATGATCCCGAAGGCAAAGCTCTTGATAATACCCGTCCACACGTCTTTCCACACCATAAAATCGAATGAGACATCCATGTACCTATACGGATTTAATCCTAAATTATACACACCGACCAGAAATCCGCCGCCTATGCCTACGATATCGCTAAAAATCGTAAGGCACGGAAGCATGATTACAAGCGCTAAAAAGCGAGGTACGACAAGAAACCGTATGGGGTTCAAAGCCAGCGTCTCAAG
>MHFD01000034.1:30028-30838 GCA_001804045.1 Omnitrophica bacterium RBG_13_46_9 | reverse complement strand
CTGTTCGAAAATGCTGCGGCTTTTCGGAAACTTGCCTTTTAACGGCCCTGTCACGATCCAGAACATCGTCTGAAAAAAAAGACCCAGCACATTGACTACATGCCGGGCCGTACCTATTACCATATTACCTATGCTTTCTGCAATATTCATAACCACATCCGTTTTTATAACATTTTTTCGAGCCTTATCTGCAATCGTCTCTATTTATCACGGCATCGTCCCCAGGAAATCCTGAAGGTTTTTTTAAGGGACTATTTCCGCAAAATCGCCTGTCTCTTAAAGGGACGGGCGATCCTGCACGGCTTTTCCGCCCAACGCGAAGTCTGTTTATTAACCGAATGACGTTATAGCATCTCCCTCTTCCGGGGTAATATCAAATAGCTTCTCTAATTTTGTTATTTCAAACAGGTTCTTGACCTTGGTAGAAAGGTTGCTAAGCTTGAGCCTGCCTCCGTAGACCCTAAGCCCCTTTAATATCTCCACCAGAGTGGCGAGCCCGGAACTGTCCACATAAGCCACATCCTTAAAATTCAAAATGAGTTTTGACCGCTTGTCATGAATAAGTTTATCAAATACTTTTTTGAATTGTGGCGCGGTATTTATGTCGATATCTCCGTTTATATAACAGATGAGGATGCCGTTTTTCTCAACCTGGCTAATATGCATTGTAGCCTCCTTTGTTCCTCTTTATAGATTTTACCATAAAAATCTTGTTTTTTTTATCGTTATATGCGACTTTATCCATCAATTTATGGATAAGAAATACGCCCCTTCCTCCTTCTCTCAATAGATTTTCGTTTAGGGTCGGGT
>MHFD01000034.1:29450-29983 GCA_001804045.1 Omnitrophica bacterium RBG_13_46_9 | reverse complement strand
CCATTGTAAAACTGTCCCCTTCCAAAGAATAAGATACGAATACGGGGAGGCGCTTGTCATTTTTGTTGCCGTGAATTATGGCATTCTTAACCGCTTCCTCCAGGCACAACCGTATATCAAAAATAACAGAATTGTCCGCATTATTGGACTTCAGAAAATTTTCCACTTCCTCGCTTACTTTTTTTATGTAGGCTATGTCGCTTGGTATCTGCATTTATTCGGATTTTTCCTCCTTAAAAATACCTATTTTTCTGAATTTTTCATACCTTTTTTTTATGAGTTCGTTCTTATCCATGTCGCACAAATAGTTCAGGTCCCTCTTTATTACCTCTTTGATACTTTGGCTCATCTGTTCAGGGTCCCTGTGCGCGCCCCCCAATGGCTCCTTTATGATACCGTCTATGATACCCAACTCATATAAGGCATCTCCTGTAAGTTTCAGGGCCTCTGCGGCTTCCGGAGCCTTAGAACGTTCTTTCCATAAAATGGCCGCACAACCTTCAGGGGAGATAACAGAATAATACGCGTATTCA
>MHFD01000034.1:29203-29433 GCA_001804045.1 Omnitrophica bacterium RBG_13_46_9 | reverse complement strand
CCCTATGCCGATCCCTAAAGCGCCCCCTGAACCGCCTTCGCCTATGACAAAGACAACTACAGGCGTCTTCAGCATGCACATATTAAAAAGATTCCTGGCTATCGCTTCAGCCTGCCCCCTTTCCTCAGCGCCAATGCCGGGGTAGGCGCCGGGCGTGTCTATGAAAACGACTATAGGCAAATTAAATTTTTCCCCTAATTCCATCACCCTCATGGCTTTTCTGTAACCCT
>MHFD01000034.1:28108-29170 GCA_001804045.1 Omnitrophica bacterium RBG_13_46_9 | reverse complement strand
TCTCCTTCGTATCCTTACCCTTTTGGTGTCCCACCACAACAATCTTCTTGCCGTCTATTTTTGCAAACCCTGTTACAATAGCCTTGTCATCCCCATAAAGCCTGTCCCCGCGAAGCTCTATGAAATCTGTCATGATCATATCTATGTAATCCAGGGTGTAGAGCCTCTTCGGATGGCGCGCTATCTGCACTCTCTGCCAGGAGGTCAAATTATTGAATATCTCCTGCTTGACCTTCTTAAGTCTTTCCTCAAGCTTTTTTATCTCTCCGGACAGGTCTATGTCCTCTTTGGATGTAAAATTCTTGAGCTCTTCTATCTTTTTTTCAAGCTCCAATATCGGTCTTTCAAAATCCAGTCCGCCGTTCATTTTTAGCCTAGAATTTAACCCTGACGGGATACCCGCAAATTGCGCTCAGACGCTCACAGACACAGTTAGTCGCCAAGGGTCCTGTACTCTCTAAAGTAACGTGGCCCGGCAACCTACCGATTTTATCTGCGTAGGTATATGTCCTATATGCGCGTATCTCGTGTTCGGTCATAAAACACTTTTATTCGACTATAACGACTTCAGTGCCGCTGGGAACTATTACGTAAAGCTCCTCTATATCTTCGTTGGCCATCCGAACGCACCCCTTCGTAACGTGCTTCCCTATCGAAGATGCGTCGTTGGTACCGTGTATGCCATACCCTGACACCGAAAGCCCCATCCAGCGCGAGCCCAGCTCGTATTCTGAGCTGCCAGGCTCAACTACAGCGCCCACTTTATACCAGACAGGGCTAATAAGCTTTTCCTCTATCTTGAATGTCCCTGTCGGCGTACTGAGATTCTCTCCCGTAGATACCGTGTATGCCTTTACGATTTCGCCGTCGTATTTTTTCAATGTCAGGACGTTTTCCGATTTGTCTACCATGATGCTGAATTTTACCTTGTTGACCTTCAGAAATTTCCCGGGCATTATCAGGTCCGATTTGAGATTATTCTCCCTCTTAATCAGTTCTACCGTAGTGTTAAACCTGGAAGCGATCCCTGCCAGCGTATCGCCCGCTTTTATCTGGTAGAGG
>MHFD01000034.1:24167-28091 GCA_001804045.1 Omnitrophica bacterium RBG_13_46_9 | reverse complement strand
GACATCCGAAAACAAAACCTTGATGTTTAACTCTTGGGTCTTATTCTGGGTCTTCGCGGCATCTTCCGAATCCGGGAATCTTCTGGTAAATGCTTTGAGCGTATTTCCGGCTTTCAGATATTCGCCTTTCTTCTCATAGTCATCTGCCAGAGCCAAAAGAGACTTTTTGCTTTCTGAATCGGATTTTTCCATGAGACGCGTCCCTCGTTTTAAAACGATGCTCCTTGAGCTGAACGAGATCAGGACCCCCGCCAAACCTATTATTGCGATAAAGATTATTACAAATTTCCTATTCATTCTTCCTGACTACCGGTATGCGGGTTACCCCTGTTCGCGCTAGATAAAAAGCCGAGAACGCATGTTACAAAAATACGAGAGCTAAGCCAGTGGCTGCCTAATTACCAAAACAAAAGCGCTACAGCAATACCCAAAGCCATGCCTGCGAAGACCTCTATAGGGGCATGGCCCAGAAGTTCCTTAAGCCTGTCTTCCTGAATAAGATGCTTCCAATAAATATCGTCCAGCATCTTATTTAATATCTCGGCTTGCTTTCCCATGGAACGCCTCATTCCCTGCGCGTCAAACAGGACTATGAGGGTAAATATAAGGGTAATGGCGAAGATTCCTGAATGAAATCCGAAAGAAAGGCCTACCGAACTAGCCAGGGCGGTAACTCCTGCGGCATGGGAACTTGGCATACCGCCTGTACCTAAAAACCAGCTGAAGTTGAACCTCTTCTCCTTTATTACTCCCATTATGACCTTGATAGTCTGAGCTATAATCCAGGAGTAAATAGTGATCAGGAGGATCTTGTTGCCGGCCAGCTCGATAAATATATTCTTGGTAGTTTCCATATGAATATTAAGAAATTATTATATTATGAGGAAAGACTTATTGCAATAAGTTTTATCTTTAGCCCTCCTCTAGCAATATTGCGGTATTGCAAACAGGCAAATATGTCACACTTGCCGGAGGGCCAAGCCCTATTTCCCTACGCAAAATCTTGAAAATATCCTATCAAGGATGTCAGGCTCTATTGTATCCCCCAGAATCGAACCTAAAAAGAATACCGCCTCCTTAAGCTCAGAGGCCGCTATCTCCGGTAAAAAATCCCGGTCTTTATGCAGTGCGTTTATAGCCTGCCTTATCTGCTTATGCGCGTTTTCCAGCTCTTTTTTATGCCGTGCGTTGGTTACGAAAGCCCCTTCCGGGTGCAAAATTTCACCGCGCCAGACCTTACGCAATATCGCCTCTTCTACCTGGGCCAGATTCTTCTTTTGAAGCAAAGAGATCTCCAAAATCCGGTCTGCGCCCGTAATCTCTCTTACCTTATCCAGGTTGAGCCTTTTTGGTAAATCGCTTTTATTGGCGATTGTTATGAAATCTTTGCCTTTTATACCGTTAAAAATATCTTTGTCCTCCCTTGACCACGGTCTGCTCAAATCGAGCATAAATAAGATAATATCCGCTATCTTTATATAAGATATGGACTTACGTATTCCGTGCTCTTCCACTACATTCTTCGCCCTGGATATGCCTGCCGTATCAACAACCCTTACCGGTATGCCTTCCAGATTTATCTCCTCTTCTATCGCATCTCGGGTCGTACCCGGAACAGGCGTAACTATAACCCTGTTTCTCCTTAAAACGGCATTCATTAAAGACGATTTCCCTACGTTCGGCTTGCCGCATATGACACACATTATGCCTTCCCTAAGTATGATACCCTTCCACGCGCCATCAATAAGCTTTTTTACCTCCTCGGAGATTTCCGTCAATTTCCGCAAAATCTGGTGTTTCGGCGCTAGTTCTATGTCTTCTTCCGAAAAGTCTATTCCTGCCTCTATCTCACCGAGTATATTCAGAAGCATTTCCCTTATGTTACGTATCTTTTTAGAAAGCTCACCTTCTAACTGGCAGACAGCCGCTTTCATGGAACTCTCTGTTTTAGAGCGGATGATATCCAGGACCGCTTCTGCCTGGGTCAGGTCTATCCTGCCGTTTATGAATGCCCTTTTGGTGAATTCGCCCGGTTGGGCAATCCGCGCGCCCAAGCTCAATACCAGATCCAAGACCCTTCTTAAGGGAACTATCCCGCCATGGCAATTTATCTCTACGATGTCCTCTTTGGTATAACTCTTCGGCGCCCGCATAACGGTCAAGATGACTTCATCAATGACCTCATTCTTGGGGTCGTTGGCTGTGGCTCGCGGGCCGGCAGGCAGCACAACTTGGCCATAGTGAGTCGTATATGTCTTAAACCCGGAGGGTTTATTTTTATCCTTTGACACAAAGATCCTATCAGCTATGGAAAGTGCCTTTTTTCCGCTTAAACGCACTATGCCGATTCCGCCTTGGCCGACAGGCGTGGAGATGGCCACGATCGTATCTTCCGTATCGTATAATATATTTTCTCTTTGCATTTCTATTACTTAATGAGATACGCGCAAATGGAGCCCCACGGCTTTACAGCCATGGTGCTTCAAAAAACCCGCCTACGCTTCGCTTCGGCTAAGGTCTGCCTGCCTCTCGGCAAGGCCGAGGGCCTTCAACACGTAATGGCGACATCTCGCCATAGCGCTACTTGCGCGTATTTCCGCCACGGCACGGCCGTGGCGATATCCCGCCATGTTTTCTGGCGGACATCCCCAGGCTCACGCCTGGGATTCTTGCGCGAAGGTGGATAAAACGCGGATTTTCCCGCATACTCAAATATCTGCGTGATTCTGCGCTATACCCGCGTGAATCTGCGTTCAGCCGATAATATTTGCGTTATTGCCTCGCCCACGACAAAAAATGACCCTGTTACCAATATCAGATCCTGCGCCGCCGCAAGCGACCTGGCCTTTTCCATTGCTTCCTTCACAGAATTTGTCACCAAGACTTCCTTACCGCTGATGTATCGCGCAATTTGCCGCGGCTCTTCTGCGCGCGCAATCTTTGCTTTTGTAAGAATGACCTCGTCGGCCAAAGGAACAAGTTTCTCGCATACACCTTTTATGTCTTTATCTTTCGAAATACCCAATACTAATACAAGCCGCTCATATTTGAAATTTCTCTTTATGGTACTCTCAAGAGCGCCTGCGCTTGCTATGTTTTGGGCGCCATCGAGAACAATATAAGGTCTTTTTGCTATTATTTCACATCTGCCGGGATGCTCCGTCTTTTCTATACCTCTCTTTATGTTTTCTTCGGAAATCCCTAGCCCCATTTTCTTCAGGCTTTCCGCCGTTCCAACCGCGCAGGCGGCATTCAATATCTGATGATGTCCGATAAGGCGGCTTACGCAGTGTTCGTATCTTGCGTGTAGACCCTGGATATCGAATATCTCTTTCTCGGCGTCATGACAGAGCTCTTTAAACCTTATATCCTTTCCTAACAGGACAAGTTCTACCCCCAAAGATCCGCATCTTTCACGGATAACCTCTAAAACATCCCTTTCTTGAGGTGCGCTAAGGCAGACACAATCCTTCTTTACGATGCCGCATTTTTCGACAGCTATCTTCTCTAAGGTATCTCCCAAAGTTTGGGTATGGTCGTAACTTATCGGCGAAATAACCGAAACTAAAGGATTGATAATATTCGTCGCGTCCAATCGTCCGCCTAGGCCAACCTCTATGACCCCGTAATCTATCTTTTTTGCTTTAAAATAGTTGAAGGCGAGCATGGTGTAAATTTCAAAAAATGTCGGGGAGAAGTTTAAATTTTCGCTCTCTAGCTTTCTTTTTATTTCACCGGCGTAAAAAGCAAAATCACTCTCGCTTATCATCTCATTATTGATTCTTATCCTTTCCCGCGGGCTTAAAAGATGGGGCGAGGTGTAAAGTCCGACCGTAAAACCGGCTTCTCTCAGTATATTGGATATGAAAGACGCTATAGAACCCTTGCCTTTTGTGCCGGTGATATGTATGGACGGGAAACTTT
>MHFD01000034.1:24018-24150 GCA_001804045.1 Omnitrophica bacterium RBG_13_46_9 | reverse complement strand
AGCTGAGCCATTCCCAGCATTCTTTCCAGCTTGAATGCTCGCTGACTCTTATATCCGATCTTTTCATAGTTTATAAACGAATCTAAATATTGAATGGCCTCTTTATAATCCATGACGAACCTTTCCGTTTAC
>MHFD01000034.1:21697-23958 GCA_001804045.1 Omnitrophica bacterium RBG_13_46_9 | reverse complement strand
AAATAGTTAATGTCCCTACTACCTACAACCTACTACCTATAACCTATGACCTATTAGCTTCCACAAGAGGACGCTAGACGCTATAAGAGCCCGGAGGCAGCGTTACCCAGCTGACGGAAGGGTAACGCTGCGTTTCATCCGGGCCATGTGATATCTAAATAGTTAGTACCCCCTACTACCTACGAGCCAAGAGCTACGAGCTGACTTACGCCGACTTAAGCAAGTCCTGTATGCGCTCGTGGTATCTCCTTAAGTCCTGGATCGCCACCCTTACGATCGGCGGCAGCGCAAGCGCCATGGCCAGGTTCCTGCGCACTATCGGATTGTCATCGATCATGTTCAATATAGTCTCTTTTGTCACAATATTCTTTATGTCCTCCTCCGGAAACAGTCTCTTATATATCTCCTGCATTCTCGGCAATATCTCCCGTTCAACAGTCTCATCTAGATCCGGGCTATTTTCTGTCTTTAGTTTCCTGCATGTCGCCTGCGCAAGACCTATTGCCGCTGCTGATACAAAGTCTCTTATGGGAACTCCGAACCGCGTTTTTCCTTCTGACATGGCAACAGGAAGCACATTTGCGGGCAACGTCAGTGTCTTCCGCAAATCATCCGCTTTCATAATACGGATCTCGGTAGTCCTTGGGTCATTATGGCGGGTATTTATATGTTTCTCTATAGCGCTTATGTCTAAACCATGCCGCGACCCGATGTCGGTTATCTGCCGCATGAGTGTCTGTTTCGCGCTTTCCCCGTATGCCACATCTTCTTTGGATTCGAATATATAATTGACATCAAGCCCATATTTATTATGCAGCAGCACAAGATACGCCCACGTCCTCATGTTCGCCTCTATGTCTTCTTTCGGCATTAATGAGAGGTCTATCACCATATCCACAGGGTAATCGCTTAAATATTTGCGGGCGCGGTTTTGCAAATTGCGCATTTCAGGGATGCGCATATCCTCCGGCGCCATCGCGTCATAATGAGGCTTGAGGCCATCCAGGACAGGAAAGGCAGACGCCTGCTCCCTCAATGCTCCGTTCACCGCTGCAAAGAACCTATCAGCTATCCAGGAGACCGTTACCAGCTTCTCGCCGTTAAGACCTGCTTGTTCTTTATCTATATCTATTTTTATGATGACATCGGTCGGGTTATACTTTTCCATGATATCGGCGACCTCCCCGGGAATGCTGACCTGGCCGTGAGGGGTTCTGACCATTCCATTTGAGTATTCAGGGCTACCCTCATACACTCTCATCCATGCGCCGACATGGTCCGCAAGAAAGGCGAAGTATCTGTTCAACTCCCCGGCAAGAGGAGTATTCCCCAATATCTCCATGACGCGGGTCCTGTCTTCCTCTACTGACATGAGAGCGGCGAGGCAACCGACGAATGCGCCGGACATGAGCGATGACTCATATTCGTCGAACCTGAATAGACCGGAATGATACCTTGTCAAAATATACGTCATGACGTCCGTGTAATTCTTGTTTGAGAGCTCCTGCATGATATCGACATCGGTGATCCCCATCTTGATGAGTTCCGCGCAGACCATATGTTCTGTGAGTTCATGAATAATATGCCAGTAACTGTCGCGTGAATCTTCGGAATCGATATAGGCGCATGCCCACCTGATACCGTCTATAATATCCCTACCGCCTTCTTTGTGTGTCTCGTATCCATTCAGCAAAAATGCCGGCCGTGTCAAGAGATACCGGGGGATGCCTTCGGGTAGCTTGGTAGGCTTACCCCTTACAAATCTGACGTTAAAGTCTTGTATATGCTTGAATATCTTTTCCGCTAGCGGCGAATCCCCTAATCTATTCCGCAGCACCGCCTTTACTTTGTCCGTTACATCCTTCTGGTGCGGTTCGAGCGCGGGCCACTCTTCTCCCGGATCAGGCGTTGGTTCGGTTCCGCGCCACACCGCAATCTTTGGTTCTTCGATAGTATCGTTTTTCCTATTAGTGAATCCCGATAGCGTCCCCTCTTTCGTCAAAAATATCCCCGTGGGTTCCGCGCTACACATCTCATCATGTTTCAAAATATTCAGCCCGTTATTTTCGAGCACCGAACAGACCTCCTGTATTTCTTCTCGTTTGCTCGCGACAAATGCGCATTCAATGGCATTTATCCCGTAGGATTGTATCCGCTCCGCCATATATTCCAATCGCCTTCGGGTTCCCGGGTTGTGTGCCGATATTTCAGGGATCAGATGGAAAACGCCGTAGAGGTACGAACCGTCGGCTTTTTTAGCT
>MHFD01000034.1:21611-21689 GCA_001804045.1 Omnitrophica bacterium RBG_13_46_9 | reverse complement strand
GCCTGCCATACAGTATTTGCAGTTTCTCGCAAATAGGATGTCCGATTCCAAAGCATCGGTTATTATTAACGTATCTTC
>MHFD01000034.1:20838-21548 GCA_001804045.1 Omnitrophica bacterium RBG_13_46_9 | reverse complement strand
CTATCGTGCCTTTGCCCAAAACTTCTTTCTCGTTTTCTCTAGCGGTCTGGAATGCCGGATGGACTATACCGATACTATCCTTATACATTTCCTCGAGAAGATGCAAAGGATGCCCGAATTCCCTTCTTCCCAGCCATTGCGCCAGCCAGCGGTCATCCAGCTCGTTGAAATATGCTTTGAAGAGGGCTTCCAGATCTTTGAGCGGTTCCGGAAAGAGGCCCTCCTCCGGGCGTACCGCTCTTTCCGCCTCATACGAGCGTGCCGCCTTCACCATGTCTATCAATATTGACAGTTTAAATGCGATTCCCTGTAAATTAAGACCGTGCTGCTCGAGGATAGAACGCATAAGATCAACCTCCAGGTCGTACCCATCGATTGTCAGTATTTTATCAAGATACTCCTGAAGCTGTCTGGAGTCACAGAACTCTTCATTATCCGCTTCTTCCCCGGCAAATGTTATATCCTGCCAATTAACACCGAGTTTAAACTTACCGCAATTCTGTTTTATAGCTTCACTGTGTCCAGACTCTCTCATAATCATCATTATCATATCCGGAGCGGAAAGCCTGCGTCCGCCTTCGGTGTATCCCATGGCAACCAATGCCTTTGAGGCATTTTCGGTCAATACCTTCAATCCTGGATCTGTCTTAAGAAGTTGGGGTAATTTAACCACACGATGGGGACTCATGAATCGGTTGAATATAAGCACC
>MHFD01000034.1:19282-20830 GCA_001804045.1 Omnitrophica bacterium RBG_13_46_9 | reverse complement strand
AAAATTCTGTTCAGGAACCTCAACGCCATCGCTATCCTCAAGTCCTCCCTCTCCGTCAGGCAGGCGATAGAGGCGCCTGTATCCTAAAAGTCTGGCAAATCTGCCGCTCCTGTTTCCGTATGTATCTTTAATAAAGCGCAAGCCCTCGTAAGCAGCCCTGGCTTCCCGTTCCCATGCCAATCCCTGGGCAGCATTAATCCCCACTTTCCTGTCGATATAGAACGGTGGTCGTTCGCTATTGCTGAACTGTCCCGCGCCTTTTATACCGAGCCATGTACCGTCAGACAAAGGAAAATATGCCTGTCTTCCATTGGCGACCTGATGTTTTGTTGAGCCATCTTTTTTGTAAAGAGTATCCTCGCTCCATCGGTCGGTGACGCCGACTATGATCTTTCCTCCGCTTTGGAGCACCTTTTCCGCTATTTCCGGCTTACCCACAAGAAACGCGCTGTGCTTCAAAAGAAGTTCCGCCCCTCCGATCTTATCGAGCGTTTCCTTATCAAAGATCTCCAGCGGCCCCAGCGCCTCATCGGGCAGAATCTGGAGAAAGACTGGCCGCAGGGCCGGGTCCTCGAGCAATGCTTCGATAACTTCGGGAGTAAAACAATTCCTTAGCGCCTTGAATTGCGCAAGATCGTTCTCCTCAAGATAACTATTGATATCAAGCCGTTCACGCGCCTGTTCCCTTTTTATCTGCGCCTCACATTCTCTATAGACACTGTCATAGAGCGATCGGAGCTTCGCCATATCCATTTTGCTTAAATCATATTTAAACTCCGTGAGCGCGTTATTTTCGCGTTTTATTTTCCTGCCAAGATTTTTATATACCCCGCTGGCGACATTCTTTTCCAGCATATCATTGAATTTGTCTATAAATCCTAAAGACGCGTCAAAAACATTCAGGAAAAGGGCACCGTGTTTCTCCTTTGCCTTCATGAAGGCTTTCAGCATCAATAGCGTACCGAGATGTTTTTCGCGGTGATGCGTATCCACGCCCATTACCAGCAGCCCGTATTCTCCTTCGTGTTCGAATCCTGAAATATAACCTACGACTTTCCCCTCGGCAGGCACTTTCGCGATTATTAAATCGTCGCCTCGCCTTTTCCAGCCTGTCAATACCTTCTTATCGAATGATGAAAAACATATCTCTCCGCCTTCTCTAAGTGGAAGCCTGATCCCGGCGTTTATCGCCTTTATCCGGTCCTCTATTCCTTCGTCACATATACCGGTCAGATCCTGAATCTCGAGAATGCCCTGCGTCCCTTCCCGCGTGCCCGCGTCAGTAAGCCGTGATAGTATCGCCTCTATCGGAATGGACCTTTCTTTATCATACTGCAATAGCATTCTTTCTTCTTCCAATGCCCCCAGGTAATTGACCGGATTTTCGTCGGGATTAAAATCGCGTGTTAAATCGGACCATAAATAGATCTCCACTGCTTTCGCCCTGCACGCTTTGTAATCCAGAACCGGAAATGTCCCTACGGGAAATGAGTTATAAGTCGCTGTCAAAATTCCATCCCGGGTTACTACAAGGTCCATTATTTCATC
>MHFD01000034.1:13166-19250 GCA_001804045.1 Omnitrophica bacterium RBG_13_46_9 | reverse complement strand
CGAGTCCCCGTTTTTTGTTTACCGCTTCCACTTCCGCGCGTATGCCTTTCTTTTCTTCCGTATCCTTTCGGGTAAGGAACATGCCCTCGATGTCAGTTATACGCAGTTTCGGGCTCTGCAATTCCTCAACGATGTTGTCCAATGTCGTCTTTTCTTCAGGAATCATGTGGCCGACTATCAAAACATTCCTGCCATCTCTTTTCCCTCTAAGAACAAGGCCGGTGCAGTTAGCCAGTCTCGGCGTGTATAACCTGTAGTCGCCGTCCGTCTCGATAACAGCCATGAACCCTTCGTCAATAAGATGTTTCGGTACATATCCGCTTGTGCGTTGGGCGTTTGTAATTGTCTTGACGTCAGGTCCTTCTGTTCCAATTGGTTTGTCGGTCTTACCGTCGCTCGTCAGGAAATAAAACCATCTTGTATCGCCTTCCGACAGCTCGTAATGTCTCGTATTTTGCGGGATGTCCCGGTTAAGAATCTCCTCGCCGTCTTTGAGCAATCGGATGTGCCCATCCGTTATCTCTATAGGCAACCGTGTATGCGGGCCCGCATCCGGCGCGGTTTCGGTGTAAGAAGAGACACGCCTTACAAGATCCGCGATATCTTCATGGCCTTTCATGTCATACAAAAACATGTCCTTGTCCTCAAATATACCGTCCGCTATTATCCTCTCTCTCGCCTCCCGGCAATGTTTTTCCTTGCCTACAATAAGTACGACAAATCTTTTCTTGGGTTTTAGATCCTGCTTCAACCACTCGAGGTGGCGGAAGAGCAGGTCTTCCGTCTGCGTATCATGCCTATTCTCGATCCACAGATCCGAATCGAACACACATACCTGCACATCTTCGCCATGGATGCCTCTGTAGCTTTCTCTGAACTGTCCTGTTAATCTCTGTTCGAGATCGAGCATACCCCTGTTCTTGGCGATTCTGCCGCCTCTCCACCTGCCTGCCGCAAACTGTTCCTTAAACAATGAACGGATTTCCCCTTTAATCGATATGTCAGGGCATTCCGCCAGTTCTACATTATTAGCCCGGCAAATCGCGGAATTTCTTTCGGCTTCTCCCGCAGTCAGGCTCTCATCCGGTATGCCATAAACAATCCTTTTAAACCCATAAAACTCCGCCAGGGTCTTATTGCAGGCATGGCATGAGGAAAGATTTATATATATCGTAGCGTTCCCCCAATCCGAAAATCCTTTTTCTTCCGCTTCCCTTATGGCTTGCACCTCGGCGTGGATCGCGCCTACTCCGTATTTGCTGCGCTCTTCAAGTTTTTTCCGCGTCACTGTGCATACCACATTTCCGTCTTTATCTACGATCCTTGCCGCCACAGGCAGCCTCTCATCAAGCGTTCTTTCCCTTATTCCTGTCGTGGCATAAAGGACGAGTTCATTCATGTGTCTTCTGTCTGTTTCCGTAAAATTGGGGTGAATACCGGCTATCGCTATTTCCATATTCTGCATATTGAGCGCATCTTCGATTCTATTGCCCCTGAATACAACGGTAAATTCACCCGCTCTTCTGGCAGGCCTTGTCGCTCTAAGTCTTATTTCTATTGCACCGTCATCTCTCTGTTTCGGGTTGGACGCGACTTCCAAAAGTTTTCTATAACGCCTATCGAAACTCCTCTCTTTATCCAAACACTGTTTATCCAATGCCGCGTTGATATTGAGCCGGCTTCGATAATTAATGTTATCACCCTTTAACCCTTCGAGCGCCATGGAGACTATAGACGCCATTTCAAATCGTAAGCGCGTGGCGTACTCCGCCCCCACGACATCGAGTATCGACTTAAGTATCGACTGCGGCGCAAGGGTAGCCCTTTCGGCCGGTTGCGTGTACAAGACCGGATACTCCCACGCAACCGTGTTCACCGTAAAAAGGCACACCAACACCAGGGCGGTTGTCCGCATCCACGTGCTATGTCGTTTTCTTTGTTTCATTTTCTTTCTCGGTATTCGTATAGACCATAGACTACAGACTAAAGACTATAGACATCCGACTTGAGCCGACAGTCATCAGACGTCAGTCTGCAGTCTGTGGTCTATAGTCTGTAGTCTTTTCTCGAATTTCACGTTTCCCTACGAACTGAAAACTAAATTACACTGCCTGTAACAGGAACTGCATCCTTTCGTGATACTCATTAATCGCTTCCATCGACACCTTCGCTACAGGCGGCAACGCGTACATCAGCGTGTAAAAGAGCTTCGTATTGGAGCCTCCGGTTACCATAAGCTCAAGCTCATCCTCTGTAAAATCGTCTTCGTTCTCTATAACATTGTTCCTTTTGTATATGCTCCGCATTATCCTAAGTATTCTGCCACGCGTTCTTTCATATTCTTCTTTCGCTGCATTCTCTTTACCGACGCGCAATGCCGCCATTGACAAGCCTATGCTCGTGGCAGCTGTGTAGTTCGGTATCGACACGCCAGCTATCTCTTTATTGTCCTTGAGAGCCACCATATACTCCCTATCTCTGAGAGTTGCAGCTTTATCAATATTGTCGAAGTTCTTGAGCCTCACTTCTATTACGTCGCTTCCTATATGTGCAGGGCCAATACGCAAAAGAAGCTCCTGTTGGTCAATGCCGTGTAATCGTGCAATACTCACTAAACGCTCTATCAGGATCTCCGCTGCTCTGTCTCTGTATGTGCGGTCAGTGTCATGCTCAAATATATATCGCACGTTCAAGCCGAACATCCCTTGCCACGCAATCATGCGCGCAAGGGTTTCCATGTTTTGTACAAGTTCATTATCCTGCTCTCTCTGCGAGAGACCCTCCCTGGGGATGACTGAAAGATCTATGTGTATATTGACACGACCGTTCGTTACCGGCGCTTTTGCATCTAGATATCTCTTCGATCTGGACAGCAGCATCTTCTCATCTCTGTTTTCCGCTATGAGAAGTTGCATCTCTGTCTCCATTGAAGCACGGGGTAGAATGCCGATCTCCTCTATCGTTTTTGCGAGCAATCCTGACTCCTCTATAATGCCCCCTCTTTCGAGCCCTACGAGCATCTCTTCGAGCATCGCCCTTCTCTGCTGGATAAAATCTTCTTGCAGCCGTTTTATCTCTTCTGCACCGTCGCGCCCGTCTTTCTCATAAATCGAAACAAGACATTTGAGGAATTCCCATTCGAACAATTTCATTCTCTGCAGGTAACTTTCAAGTAATCGCGTGTTTTCCGTGATGTTCTTTTTCATAACGAGCGCCGAGACGATATTCATCAGACAATATTTCACAGGGAACGTCGCATTTTTATATTCCTGGCACAACCTCGCTATCTCTCCCACTTCAGGATATTTGTATCGGTAAGCATACACTAGATAATCCGGATCTTTTTCCCCGAGCAAGCCTTCTTTTAGCAGCATCTTTACATATGGACTTCCTTCCTGAGCACGGTATTCGTTAACCGGATTGGTTACGAAATTTCCCTTGGCTCCGAATATCAGGCCCGTCCCTTCAAGAAATTCTATGTTTTTCCTTATCTCTTCAATAGTCATTAATGGATCAAACATGATAAACCCCGCGGCAACCCTTATCCCCAGGCCATTCAATTCTTCAAGTGCTTTTATATTATTATCAACACTAACCAGTTTGTTGTACCTGTAGAGCTGTGAATCGGAACCGGACTCTATTCCCAGATAAACTTCCCGGAGCCCAGCTTTGTGCAGAAGTTTTAATGTTCTTCTTCTCTCATCGGCTTGTTTAGCCGTATCTTGTTTGTTAATGACGCTATCTGCTCTTGTTGAAAATTCTATATTTACGTCCAGCTTCATATCGATGATACCCTGCGCAAATTTCTGTATCCGCTTCAAATCACCGGAAATAAAGCAATCATCGGCAAATCTGAGTTCACGCACACCCAGCGTATACAGCTTGTTCACGTGTTCCAGAAGCAAATCTACATCAACACCGTCCCAGCCCTTTCCGTCCCGGAGATACCGCAAGCTGCAAAAACTACAACCACCCGGACATCCAAGGCTGCTCATCAACCATATCTTGCCGCCTCTTTCAAGAATCTGAGGAATAAGATCTGTGACTGGTGATGCACGTCGCCCATGAGAAAGCGGCAAAAACTCTTTTTTGGGCGGCACGATCTGGCCATCTTTCTTATACGTAATCCGCGGCACTTCCTGAAGAGGCATCCTGTTCCGAATATGTTTTACCAGGCCCTCCATTGCCAGCTCACCCTCACCTACAACTACGATGACATCCTGATATCTCTCAAGTAGCGCTTCTGATGAAAATGTGGCCATTGTGTTTCCTAATACTATGAGGGGTAGGTTATCTTTTAATGCCGGGGAGGATCGGATTCTGTCTATAACTCTATCTGCATATACCAATGATCCCAACTGGCAGGATAAACCAACTATGTGAGGCCTTTCTGATTCAATCTTTCTCACAATCGCGTCAATGCTTCCCTCCAGATACATGTCCATGAGCGAGATCTTACAGTCATCTTTAAATGTCGAACGCAACTGTCCTGCCAATAGCTCAATTCCCAATGGATTGGCAAACGCCGGGTGCTGTGGAGAATGGAGGCTCACTAATGACACTCTTGTCGCATCGCCTTCAGGTTGAGTATGGGGTGTCCTCGCTTTCCGAACCTTTTCGGACATACCATTTTTCACCGACTCCTGTTCAAGGGAGGTGAGTCTAGTGAGTGTAATAATGTCATGTTCCTGAAATACGTTTTCATAGGTAAGCTTTCGTACGGGCGCGATTTCGGGAAGACCGGCTGCGGCAACGTTCACATCGTCTCCCCCTTTCTTATCAGGTGTCGGAGATTTCTGCGTATCTCTGTACGCAATTTCAAACGTAATATCCTCTCTTCCGATTACCCGGAATCGTGCTTTTACGCTTCCTTCCGCGCTTGGTATAACCTCAAGGAAAATAATTCTCCGAGCGCCATTTGAATTTCGATACGTCTCGGTCAAAATGCCGTTTACGGCATTTACGCTCTTTCCCGCAAGAAGAAGCCTGGCACCCGCTATAAGCTCGAACACCAGCTCGGTCGAATCCTGTATTCCTTCATCTGTGAGCGGCTTAAAAACGGATTGCGCCGCTAGTGTGTCTTTCACCGATATGTACGAGATGGGTTCCTGTGCCCACGCGGCAGTATTTATCGTAAACAGGCACACCAACACCAGGGCGGTTGTCCGCATCCACGTGCTATGTCGTTTTCCGTACTTCATGACTTCATTTCCGTTAATCCCGAAGGTTTCTTAAGGTTTCTTGATGTTTCGGGATGTTTCTTAAGGTTGCTTTTTCGTATTCACAACCTCCCGAAACTTCCACCTGCTACCTATAACTACGAGCTAACAACCCATCCAACCTACGAGGTTGGGGAGGTTTCGTTTATCGCGTTTCGAGTCAATGTATTTCAACCGTATTTCTATTGTATTTCAATAGTATATCAATGAGTTTCCATAAGTTTCGATTCAATGTATTTCCACCGTATTTCCATTGTATTTCAATTGTATTTCCATCGAGCCAATGAGTTTCCATAAGTTTCAATCAGTTTCAATGAGTATCTATGAATTTCTTCCTAAGAGCTACGGGCTAAGAGCTGGATTACGCCGCTTCCAAGAACCTCCTTATGCTGCGATAAATATTCTGTAACTCGTCATAATTAAACGGTTCCGCGGGTTTTAAAATAATCGTTACGGTCTTTTTGTCTACGCAGATCTGAATAATCTGGTCCTCGGTTACCTCTTCGACACGAAGTGATTTATACAATGACGTAAGTTTCACCGTGTCATATCCCGCCACACCTCTGTGATAGAGGGCTTTCGCTATGGTAAAGAGGGTGATTTCAACAATTGGGTAATAATCCATCATGTCGAGTTTTGAGTCATCGACAAACGTGATTACGGCTGCTTCTTTAAAGCTTTCGCAATGACGTTCGTTGGCTGCCTTCGTTATCATCATAACGTTTGCCGCGTCGATTGTGATTCCGTCTTTGCCGCTAGTCATATACCGGGACACGTCCTTCGCGAGTGTTTCACCGCGCCCCTTTATAATGATGATATTCTGCAATACCTTTTGTAGAGTATCGTTCTTCGTTATCTCGCACAG
>MHFD01000034.1:0-13130 GCA_001804045.1 Omnitrophica bacterium RBG_13_46_9 | reverse complement strand
CTCTCTCCCCAAGTCCTCGTCCAGGGCAAGGAGCATCCTCTCCCCGTCAGGTAGGTTCATCGCGCAATTGAAGAGCGCGTTCGCAAGCTCTTGCGTAACTCCTTTCGCCTTTTCTTTTATTGCATTTGCGCTTGCCGAAAGCGCCGGGCCCAGTGAGGTGCTGCTTTCGCTTTCGCCTAAAGAAGCCCTGCATATCTCAAGGTCTGCGCGCATCTCGCGCGCGCTATGGTATCTCCGTGACCTGTCATCGTTTGTGGCTCTTTCTATTATCCTTTCTATCCGGGGATCCAGATCCGCTGATCCGATCTGACGGATCTCCAGACACCCTGTAAGCATCTCGCACAGAGTCGTTCCCAGAGCATACATATCATCAGAAAAGTCAGGTTTAGCTTCTCCTTCAAAAACATCATATGGCGTCCGAAAGTAGTTAGACTTGTCTAGAAGATGGCGCGGATCGTTATCCCAATCGTAACCTACCCTTTCAGAGATTCCGTAATCATGAAGAATAACCCTTCTTGAATTCAGTAAGCGTATATTTCCGGGGTGGACATCCCTGTGCATGATACCCTTCGGGTGTATATAGGTCTCAAGTATCTCCGCCACTTGTATCGCGATATCGATAGCTTCTTCCGGGGAAAGATAACCTCTTTTCGCGCTATCTGTCGCCGCTTTCTTCTCATCTATGTAAACGGATAATTCCTTGCCCGCTTTGAAATATTCGAAAATTATGCCGCATGGCCCTTTTCCATCCGGCCTTTTTACGGCTAAGACCGAAGGCAGAACCGCTATCGTGCCTTCCGGATTGACTTCGCGGGTTATTTCCGCTTCAGGAATCAGGGTATCTTGTATGGTCTGTGTACAGATTGAAAACTTCATAAGACATGGCCTACCCTTAAGCCAAACCTCGGAGATGCTCCATTTATATTCGTCTCGTTCGATATCCGCAACAGCGGTTTTTAAATCGTAAAGATTGTGCGCCAACCTTTTTCCTTCTTCGGAAAGAGAGGCATCTATAGGGACGTCCCGTCTCAGCAAATGCTCTTTTTCGTGCTCACGCCAGAAATGCAGCTCGCCGAAATCCTCATCGAGAAAAGATAGAACCGTATACATATATTCCGACATAAAAAGATTCTTGGCTTTGTTTTTATGGGTCCCCGCGTGGGTAAGAAGACCCTTAGCGATATATTTAAATGCGCCGGGGAGATGTTCCTCCAGCAAGGCGTCCTTAACCACATATATGTCCAGCGGGAATATGTTCTCCTGCGCTATAGCGCTATAGTTCTCTTTGCCTATGAGGCGCTTTGTCTCACCGCGAGTAAGATGTCTTACGTCATCGGCATACTTACCGCTAAAGACAATGTTATTGAGAGTATCGTTGAGCACCTCATGTTCACTTTCGCTTAAGGGTTTGATCTTTCCTGTCTCCGGCTCCACAAATAGCGCCGGGCCGTGAGAGGTATTTTCCCCGCCCATGGAATCCCTGCACTCACCGAGGTCAGCCAGCATCTCACCCATGTCGTGATAGCGCCTGTCTCTTTCCGGATGGGTTGCCCTTTCTATGATAGTCCTTATTCGTGGATTCATCTTCTGAAGGTCCTCGTTAACAGGCTCCAATTTGCCGGTCAGCATATAACAAAGGGTTATGGCAAGCTGATATGCATCATCTGAATAATCAGGATTTACTTTTTCACTCAGGATGTCTTTCGGCATAAAGTACGGCGTGACTGCGCGTCTCAATTTTCTCGGGTCTTCTTTCCAATCATAATCAGCGGACGCGGATCCGCCGAAATCAAAAAGAATCACGTTCCCGTCGGCCCTTAAGTATATATTGTCGGGTTTGATATCGCGATGGATTATCCTATGGCTGTGCACATGGTTTTTGAGTGTCCCTGCTATCTGAAGCACTATGTCTAAAGCCCTGTCCTGCGGCATGCGCCTGTCTTGCGTCCTGATGCGAGATTGCACGAATATATATTCTCCCAGGGTGAGGCCGCGCGGGAACTTATCGATAACAATTCCCGTCATATCTTTATAAGTCTTTAAATCTAATTTAACGGGCAGGCTCGATATGCCGCCATCGGGGTTTACCTCTCCCAGAAACGCAGCTTCGGGAATAATGCGTCCTTCCGCTATTCTAGGATTGTTTGTAAGTTTTATAATATATGGCCTATTTTTAAACCATGTTTCCCATATCACTATACCGGCGTTCGCTTTTGTTAAGTCATCATTCTTCTTTCTATAAAGCATGCCGATTAATATTTTTTCACGGTTATCCCTCAAATCGGGAGCGCCTTCTCTATTTGCAAGATGGCCTGCCTCGTGCTTCCTCCAGACTTCCAGCACAGGGGATTTAACATGGAGCAAGTTTGACAGTTCGTTATAAACGGAATTCGGTATGAAAATATTCTGCGCACGTGGCGTGCCGTCTGCGTCACGCCACGTTCCGGCATGGGTAATGAGTCCGTAGGCAAGGTACTTATACTTTTCCGGTAATGTTCCGGCAAGAACAAAGTCATTTATCACATACGCGTTAAGAGGCGGGCCGTGAGAGCTTATTGAGCCGAAATTATCCTCACCCATAAGCTCTTTTGTTCTTTCCGTGTTTAATCTGCCCACAAGGTACGGCGATTCGCCCTTAAACACTAACGTATCAAGCGTTTCATTGAGCGCCTTGCGCTCGTCCGGCCTTAATTTCCGTATTTCATGCGTCTCTGGATCCACAAAGAGCGCCGGGCCGGGGGAGACGTTTTCTTTTACGTATTTCCCGGAGTAGACCGCGTTTTCGGTCACCACATAGTCGACTTTTATATCATTTTCACCGGCAGGAAGTTCATCGACGACCTGCAGCCCAAAGGCAAGACCGATCGCCGGCGTATCTGGTATCTGTGCCATGTATCGGTCATAATACCCCATGCCGTATCCCAGGTGTTTTCCCCGTTTATCAAACGCAAGGCCGGAGATCACGAGGAGGTCTATGTCTTCCGGCTCCACCTGATTTTCCTCATCCGGGACAGGTTCTAAGAGCTTCGGGTATTTCTTGTTCGGTTTCAGGCCATCGAGGCTTGTGATTTCATAGTATGCAAGTGTTTTCGCTTCCGTATCACATACGGGCAGCGCAACTCGTTTTCCGGCATCCAATGCTGCCTGAATAATCGGTATCGTATCGACCTCTTCGGGGATGGAATGAAAGAATGCTATTAGACCGGCGTTTTGATATACTTCTAAAGATCGCAACGTGTTCCCTATAGTACTGCTTTTTTCGCGACGCTCCTCAGGTAAGAGCATCTCCCGGTGTTTTCTCATTTCGGATCGTAATGTCGCTTTCTTCGCCTTAAGGACGCTATCATCCGGCCTCCCCGAATCCTTTGATACCTTTAATCGGATCGGTTTTGCCATAACATTTGCCATTCTGTCCAGGACCGGCCCAAAGAGGTATTTAGCCACAATAAAGCCTGCGACTGCGACTAAAGCATCTCGCCAATCGGAGACAGAGCCCCTGCGGTCCGGCAGACCCTCACGCAGAAGCGGTTGTACAAATTCAAAGAAAAACGCATATAGAACCGACATCGCGAAGACATAGGACCAGGGAACCCTATATCTGTCAAATTCACTATCGCTTGCCCGGTAACGCAATAATATCTCTACCGCAACAAATGAAATCCCTAAAATCACGGTCGGGAAGAATAAGTGAAGGCCGTGGTTTGACAAAAGCTTAACGATAAGCGTGGCAAAGGCGCCGCCCTCACCTTTCTGCAAATACGATTCGAAGTAATGGTTGCAGTAAATGAACCAGAACAGGGCCCACAGCGTGCTTACAACGGTTATGGTGAGCATGAGCGCTTTCTTTGCCATAAGTACCGCCGCATCATCCATAAGCTCATGGGGCATCCCTTCTCTGTCCGGAACGGCTGTTTTCTCTCTCTGTGATATTGTATGCATGACATCCGGAGAAGCTGCAGGTTTTTTGGCGGTGATCACCCAGTTACCGCATAATATGCCATCCAAGGTATTCTGCCATATAGGGCGTATCTCTACTTCTTCAAAACCGATCTTCTTCAAATTTTCCCGCCATGTTTCCTGGGACCATGATCTAATACCGTCTATATCCTGGCCATGCACGGGTATCGCTGCTCCGTCGGCTCTCATGGTATAAATGCGGTCTGAATGAACCGCAAACAATATCGATCCGCTGTTCTTAAGGGCGCGCGAGCATTCGCTTATCGCCTTACTCCGTTCGTCTCGCTCAATAAACGAAAATACGAATCCTGCTGTGACGACATCAAACTCGCCGTCCGGAAATGATAATTTTCCCGCATCTCCCTCTACTATTACTATTTTAGAGCCTCTCGATCGGGCGAGCCTGTTTCCGATTTCGACCGCATTTTTGTCCGGTTCTATGCCGATGACTTCCCGCGCGCCGGCTCTTTCAGCCCATGCAGCAAGCTGCCCAAGCCCGGAGCCCACATCAAGAACCTTGCCGTCCTTTACCATAGCCTCACAGCCCATCAGGGCTTTATTATAATAACTGACAGACCTGCCAAAATCGCCTCTTCTAACGGATAGCTCAAGCCCCTCCCTGCTCATCGATCCCGGGATTCCTGGTCGCGCATCACCATCTTTGCTTAAATCCCTTCTCTTTACCCTTTTTAAATCCTTAAATCTCATTTTAGCGACAACCTTAGCGATGTCGGGGTATTGTCCGGCTAAATCGATACGCCCTATTACGCCCTGCCACCTTTTTAATGCCGCCTCCAACCTCTTATTAAAAATGTCGTCTTGCCCGCACTTGGCGGATAACTCGTGGACCACGACATGCAAAAGCGAATCGTATGTCTCCCGGGGTTTACGAAGAGTGAAACCGACGTTCGGTATCTGATATAGCGCTAAATTAACATAAGTATCCTTGATATCCCGCGGAATATTGATATATTTATTGCTGGCGTGCGCTTTCTCGATTTCTATCGGAATCCGGTATTCTCTGCCTTCAACTGAGACTACCAAAGAGAGGTCCTTCGGCACAAGCGATATGCTGCTTTTACTCATAAACCGCCGGACTTCATGTAAAAATTCGGGACTTGCCCCGAATGCAGCAAAAAACATTAATACATCGTGCTTCAGTTTAAGTTCCTTAAAATCATCCAAAAATCTCTTTATGTTTTCCTCATCGCTGTGAGCGATTGAAATAGGGGTATCTATCTTTTCTTCGTGCCCGACGGTCTCTTCTTCCCGTTGGGTCCGCTTCAGGTGGGCTATACTGCGCGTTTCTTTAAGCGTTTCGAACTCCTTACTTCTGAAAACCGTAATGTCGAGTATTCCATTATCTTTATTTAGAGTTATATATGCGTAATATTTGGTCCTATTGATGCTACATGGAATTATGTATTCATTTGAAGATATTCTGTCAAAATAATGTCGTAATGAGTCTTTTTGCGAAAAACCAAGGACTATGTCTATTTTTTCGCTTCCTATCCGCGCGTTGACGTCTCCCGGAATAGACCCGAAATCAGGAAAACTCTTTGTAAGGCATGATATGTAATATTTTATTATGCCGATATCTCTTAAATGTTTACTTTGAAGCGGTTTGAATATGGATTGCGTCGCGAGGCAGAGCCTGTCCGGGTATGCCCAGGCGACGGAGTTCGTCAAAAATAGGCATACCACGAGCGTTGCTACCGTCTTCATCCATATGCTATGTTGTTTTTTTCGTTTCATAACTTTATCTTTGTTTCCGCCGGAGGTTTCTTAAGGTTTCTTGATGTTGCTTAATGTTTCTTAAGGTTGCGTTCCTTTGTAGCATAGTTTTTCTCGTTTTATGTTGCATATGTTGCTTATATATAACGAAATTCGTATTTCAATTCGTTTTAATGAGTTTCCTCCTATGAGCTATCAGTCATCAGTCGTCAGCCATCAGCTATCGAGTCAATGAATTTCCATAAGTTTCTTCCTATGAGCTACTAACGTTCTATCCCGAATCGTCCCACGTCCCAGCGAGCGAAGCGAGCGGACGTCCTACGTCCCACGTAACGAGTACCCCTCCTACCCCCTACTACCTATTACCTACTACCTAACGTGCCATATCGAATCGTCCATCGTCCCAGCGACCGCAGGGAGCGGACGTCCCACGTCCTACGTAACGAGTACCCCTATAACCTACTACCTATTACCTACAACCTATAACCTAAGAGCCAAGAGCTATGAGCTAGTAAGTCATGGCTTCATTGAAGATCCCTCGCTCCGCTCGGGATTAATTCAGCCTTATAACTTACACCAACCACCGGGTCGTTGTAAGTTATGGTTTCATTGAAGATCCCTCGCTCCGCTCGGGATTAATTCAGCCTTATAACTTACACCAACCACCGGGTCGTTGTAAGTTATGGCTTCATTGAAGATCCCTCGCTCCGCTCGGGATTAATTCAGCCTTATAACTTACACCAACCACCGGGTCGTTGTAAGTTATGGCTTCATTAAAAAAGCCAAGCCGCCATATTCCAGGCAGCTTGGCTGTCTATATACAAAATGATAGATAAAAAATTTCCAGACCGTCAGCTTTGCCCCGAATGAAGATCCTTTTTTGGAACTTCCTCGGAGTCCCGCCAATACTTAAGCACCGGCGGGACGCCCCCATGTCGCCATGGGTTTGCCCACATACCTTTTCAGGCATATGACCCTGAATCCGAACGTTGTAGCGCGGTTTCGGGGTTTTATCTAGAATATTATATTATAAAATATAGCATAAAATACCCTCCTATGTGTCACAGGAACGTAAAACCTTACCTAACTTTTTTATCTTTAACTATCAGTACTGGCTATAAGGTGAAGCTCCACCGCCTTACAGCGGTGGCTTCTCTTTTTACAGGGTTCCGCTCTATCGGTGGAGCGGAACCCTGAACCGAAAGCCATTCATCCGCGCCCTTACAGGCGTGGCTTTCTGGTTCATGGGTAAAATACTGACTTGCTTTTCTCTTTACTGGTTAAGGATTTTTATTTCGGTTTTGATCAGGCGGATCCTGGCTTGAAGTTTGTCGAGCTCTTCACGGAAGGAATTTATATCTTTTTCCAAATTGCTGACTCTTTTATTCCAGAGAGACACCTCGTCTCCAGAGAGAGACAAGTCGCTCTTCTTGGATAAAAGCTTTTGGATATTTTTTAATTTAGACAGGGAATCTTTAAGGCCTGCTGTCTTTAATTTATATTCGGACATCTTTTCTTCCAGCTGCGTCCTTAAGGCATTTATCTGAGGCGTCATCTCCTGCCTTAACAATGATGCTTGCGTATTAAGATTGCTTTTCTTGGTCTTGAGGTCCTCCTTTAGCGCGTATATCCTTTGTTTTATACTATCTTTTTCTTTATTAAAATCATCTTTTAGCGATAGTATCTTATCATTTATGCGTCTTTTTGTGCCGAGATATTTTTCGAAAGACGGGTCTGCCTTAATGATCTCATTCACGGTATTTTCGCTGACACGGCCGCAACCGGCTAAAAACGCGATCAAGGTAATAATCAAAAAACTGTATTTCAATCGTATGTCCATTGTATTTCAATAATCGAAGGTTTCTTAAAGTTACTTATATATCGTGAAATTCGAAATTCGCCCCGCCGATGCTATCGCGCTGCGGGGTCTCGCCATGTGGCGGAAAATTCGTAAACGAGTTTCAATGTATTTCCATTGTATTTCAACCGCATTCCGTTTCAATGACTTTCGATTCTCCGTCATTGCGGGGCGCAGGTGTTTTCGAAGTGCGCCGCGGCAATCTCAGACGAATGAGATTACTTCGCTCCGCTTACCTGAAACAAGGTCGCTCGCAATGACACGAACCCAAATCATCCGTCGGCCTTTCGTCTGTCGTCCTACGTAACGAATGTCCCTACTACTTATTACCTATAACCTAACGTGCTATAACGAATCGTCCTACGTCCCACGTCCCACGGAACGTGCTATTCCGAATCGCCCTCAGACGTTAAACCTAAAATCAACGATATCTCCGTCCCGCACGACGTACTCTTTCCCTTCGAGCCGGACAAGCGCCTTTTTCCTCGCTTCCTGGACGGAACCGCAGGCTTCCAGGTCGGTAAAGTTGACTATCTCGGCCCGTATGAACCCCCGCTGGATGTCGGAATGGATCTTCCCCGCCGCTTCCAGGGCCGTGACGCCGTTTTTTACCGGCCAGGCTTTCGTCTCGTCCCCTTTTGTCGTGAAAAACGTTATATATCCAAGCGCCTGGTACGCGATATCGATCACCCTGTCTCTGGCTAACTGCTCTATGCCAAGTTCTTTCAGGAAAGGCCCTCTTTCCGGCTCATCGATGTCGGCGATCTCGGCCTCGAGCTCCGCGCAGAACTCGACGCTCTTAAACCCGCGCCTGGCGCATTCGGCCTCTATCGCCCCGGTGACGCCGCTGCCGGTCTGATCTTCCCCGATATTCCCGACGATGACAATTGGTTTCCCGGTCAAAAACTGGAAACCGCGGATGGACTTTTCCTCGTCATGCGTAAGCGTGATCGAGCGGATCGGCATGTTCCTTTCGAGGCATTCCCTGCATTTCAGGAGCGTCTCGTGTTCCCGGGTCTTCTCCGGGGAACGGTCCTGCTTCATCTCTTTATCCAGGCTCGAGAGCCTGTGCTTCACGACCTCGGTGTCGGCAAGGATAAACTCGACGCCTATATCATCCATGTCCTTCACGGGATCTCTTCCCGCGAAGACTCCCAGCACCTCCATGAGCGCTTCGATCTCTTTGATATGGGGAATATGAAATCCGGGAAGGTCCTCAAACGTGATCTCGGCCGGGGTGATCTTTTTAGGATTGAAAAGCGATTTCAGCATCTCGAGTCTCCAGTCCGGGACTTTGACGACCCCAAGATGGGGTTTTGTGGGATCAAGTCCCTCTGACTCGCGCTTTGTCTTCTGGGTGATCGCCCTGAAACAGGTCGACTTCCCGCATCCGGATAAACCTACGATCGCTATCTTCATCTTTAAGCCGTCAGCTACCGGCTTCCGGCCGTCAGCCGCTGATGACTGATAGCTGCCCCGAATGTAGACGTTCTACGAAGAACTTCTACGGGGTCCCGCCAAAGGCGGGAAAAGCCAATTACGCTACTTAAGATAACTAATAAAGAGCTTCATTAGCTCGTGGCCCTGCAGGCCGCCCAAGCTTCCCCGCCTGGCTTCCTTCTCGGAAAAAGCGCCTAACCCATCCGCGGCAAAACCCTTCCCGCTTATCATAAGGGGAACGGGGTCGGCTGAATGGGCCTTCATCTCACACGGCGTGGAATGATCCGCTGTGACAGTTATGACCACATCATCCAGATTAAGCTTAGGAAGCAGGTCCCCGAAAAAATACTTATCGATAAGCTCTATTGAATCTTTTTTCTTGGCGTAGTTGCCGTCGTGGGCGGGTTCATCGGGGCCTTTTATGTGTATATACAGCGCATCGTAGGTCTTCATAGCCTCTATTACTTTTCCCGCGCGAAGCGTATAATCTTTGGCGAGGTCCTTTGTGGGAAGGGGCAGTTTCACTATGTCCATTCCGGTAAGAAGCGCTATGCCTTTCTCAACCGGCATCTCCACGAAACAGCCCATTTTGAGGCCAAAACGTTCGCCGATCTTGGGAAATTTCGGAAGCCTGTCCCCGCCGTCTCTTGTAAGTATCAGATTGGCGATCAGCTTACCCTCACCCTTGCGCTTTTGGTTCACCTGTGATTTTTCAAGTATGCTGCTTGAATTCTCGACAAACTCATTCGTAAGCCGCGCCGCTTCCTTTGCCTCGGCCGAATCCTTGAATCCTTCTGTCGGCGCGGCTATCTGGACGGTATCCTCAAAGGTCGCTTTCGCCACCCCGTATACGCCTTCCTTTTCATAGGCGGGATCTGTGTTTGTCACTTCTGACGATAGTCTGCCTTTATCTTTTCTGATAATCAGAACGCCGCGGTGACCAATGGTGTTTTTAAATATAAAGCTGGCGCCCTTCAGCTTCACTCCGCTATTGACATCTTTGGCCAGGAGCGTCGCCTCTTCCGAGGTAAGATTCCTGCCGACTCTTCTGTCAATGATCTTGCGGGACGATGTCTCTTTTGTGGCAAAATTGACTCGGTAGGCAAGGTCTCCGTCTCTTACCTCAAGTCCTTCGGCATAGCTTTCCAGCGGGCCTCTTCCCGTGTAGTACTTCCCGGCTTCGTATCCCAGTATGCTTATGACAGCGACATCGGATTCAGGCGCGATATCTTTGCCTACAGTATAAACATAACCAAGCTTGGCGTTTCCGGCCAGCATATCCATATTCGGCGTTTTTGCCGCCTCGAGAGGCGTCTTGTCTCCCAGGGCTTTTATCGGCCTGTCACCCAGTCCGTCCAGTACGACATACAATAATTTTTTCATTTCTCCTCTTTTTTATTCAGTGTGCAGATAAAATAATGCCGGCGTGAATCCGTCTCTCTGTCGCAGGCATATCCCCTTCGTGCGGAAAACCAGCGAAAACCCGCATTAACCGCACTTAGAATACCCGCACGCCTTGCAGACCATGCAGCCTTCGACATGCCATAGGGCGCCGCCGCAGTCAGGGCATACACCTACAATATTTCCTATCTTATGTTTAGCCGTCAGAGTAGTATTGCTGTTTTGCGTATTTGTATTTGTGTCTTCGGCGCGCTCGCCCCCAAGATCGGAGGCATTTGTGGCCGAGATATCCTTTTCCGGTCTCTGGTCTTTTTTCATTATTACAAGACGTCTTTCTATGACGCGGGCGATGGCGTCGCTGCAAGAAAATATCCTACCGCCTTTTTCCCAGCTTGGCGAAGGGCATCGTATCCCCCTTAACTGTTCGATAATAGAGTCAATGTCTATGCCGCTTCTAAGCGCCAGAGACAGGAGTCTCCCGATCGCTTCAAGCTGGCTCATAGCGCATCCTCCGGCCTTCCCCATCTGCATAAAGACTTCGAAAGGCAGGTCCTCCTCGTCTTCGTTAATAGTGACATACAGATTGCCGCAGCCGGTAGCGATTTTTGTAGTAGTGCCATGGGTGACATTCGGCCTCGGCCTTGGAATAATTTTTGAGGAAGTCTCTTTGCTCTCCGCCTTATTATCGATATTCAGGACCTGCTCCTCTCTTGACCTATCCCTGTAGACGGTGACGCCTTTGCAGCCTGTTTTGAACGCAAGCATATACACTTCTTTTATGTCTTCCTCGGTGCTCTCGTGCGGAAAATTTACGGTCTTCGATACGGCGTTGTGCGTGTGCCTCTGAAACGCGGCCTGCATCCTTATGTGCCAGGACGGACTTATGTCAAACGAGGTGACAAAAAGCTCCCGGATATGGCGGGGGATCTCTTCCATATTTTTTATAGAGCCGGCTTCGGCGATGCGTTTCATCAATTCGGGAGAATAGAAGCCCTGCTCCTTCGCCAGTTTTTCGAAATACGGGTAGACCTCGACCAATCTTTCATTATCCAAAATCTTCCTTACGTACGAAAGCGCGAAAAGCGGTTCTATACCGCTTGAGCAGCCGGCGATAATACTGATGGAACCGGTCGGGGCTATAGTGGTCAAAGTGGCGTTCCTCAAGGGCCTTTCTTTAGCGTATATGCTCTTGCCGAAGTTGGTAAAAGCCCTTCTCTTCTCCGCGAGCCGGCGAGACGCCTCGATCGCTTTTTCCTGAATAAACTTCATTATTTTTTCAGCTATCGCCACCGCCTCCTCGGAATCATACTTTATGCCAAGCTTTATCAGCATATCCGCGAATCCCATCACTCCCAGGCCGACTTTGCGGTTAGCTTTTGTCATCTCTTTTATGCGCTCTAAAGGATAGCAGTTCATATCGATAACATTATCCAGGAAATGGATCGCGACTCTTACCGTTCCGGCAAGCTTATCCCAATCAATCTCTTTGTTATTCTCATCAACCATCAAGGAGAGATTAATCGAACCTAGATTGCAGCTCTCATAAGGCAAAAGCGGCTGTTCGCCGCATTGATGGGTTACAATACCATTAACAATCATGGAATGCGAATTTGGCTCGGTAAGATCGTATACTTCTTCTTTTCCCAGCGTTTCAACTGATATGACCTTCTCTGCATATGTCTGTTTATAAAACCTTTCAAATTTAATATCTTCCAGGCGCTTCTTTTTCATTTCGTTGAGAAATCCAATCAATAACTTGAATCTCTCTCGGCTTTCACTGAATATGCCTAATTCAAATAATTTTCCGTCACAAGCATAAGTTTTCAGTTCACCATTCTTGGCAACATAAGAAAATACATCTTCCCGAGGTTCTCTGCTACGGTCATAAATCCTGCTTTTAATACCTAAATTTAACAGTAATAATTGTACGCCGTTTAGCAATTTCTTGCTTTTTGAAGTTAAGGCAATCCAAGAACTATTCGACTTTGGATTATCTCTGATTGTTCCGTCCGCGGTAAATAAACCCTGTAAAAATCCTATCACCGCTTCTTTTGGAGCGGTAAATATGGAAACGGGTGGTTCTTTCTCATCAGCATTCCAGGCTTTTATTCCGAGATTCTTAAAGAATTCTACAAAATATTTGCTGTGATATGAAAGGTGATATACGCCGTTTTCTCTAAGGATTTCTTTAACATCAAATCCATAAAAATCATTTATGATGGGTTTTAGATAATCGAGAATTTCTTTATCATCTTTACTAAATGCAAAACCCACACGACAATTTTTGCCATCCTCTATTAACCATCCGTCTCCAACAAGCCATCCTAATGCTCGACCCAATTCTTTACTCCACCTGCGAGGAAAATTAAACTTATAAGTTATACCGTTATCTCCCCTATGATAATCGCAGACCCCGGAAGGAAGTCTTCCGTCTTCATTAAATTTCCCTTCCGCTGGTTGAATAAGTATTTTATGTTCATTGGATTCCAAATCCTTCATTTCTACCCAGCCTTCGGTAGTCATAATCTTATGGTCGGGAGTAGCTATTAACTCCAGACCTGACTCGGTAACAAGTTTTAATACAGCTCTTACCCCGGTCTTAAAAGCTTTGGAAATGGGATTCAGTGAAAGGCCCGTTTTTACCTGAGTCATAACATTTCCATTTTCCTCTTTGTTATAGAGGATCTCTAAAATTCTATCATCGGTAAATATATTTATACCACCGTTGGTATATTGTTCG
>MHFD01000033.1:9577-12941 GCA_001804045.1 Omnitrophica bacterium RBG_13_46_9 | reverse complement strand
GTGGATAAACCCGGTGTTTATGAACTGGTCATGGGAAGCAGCCTTAAGGAATTATTAGAATTGGCCGGCTCGCGCGAGACAAAAATGGTCCAGGTCGGCGGCGCGTCGGGAAGGATGCTGCCGGAAAAAGGATTAGACATACCTCTTTCATACGAGACGGTGTTGGGCGCGGGAGCTGTCACTGTTTTTGACAAGTCCAGAGACCCTATAGAGGCGGCATTAAAGACGATGGAATTTTTTAGGGAGGAATCCTGCGGTAAATGCGCCCCCTGCAGAGAGGGTACGAGGGTCATGATTGACATCCTGGATAGGTTTAATAAAAAGAAAGGCGCTTATGATGACATAGCGGCTCTTGAGACGCTTTCCAATACCATGAACCTTGCTTCTTTATGCGGCTTGGGCCAGACCGCGCCTAACGTTGTTTCAGATACACTTAATAATTTCAGAGACGAATACCTCAGTCGAATTAAAACTGGGTAGGTAAGAGATGAAGACCATAACAAAAGAGAAAGAATTTGCGGAGATAGAGAAACGGATAAAGGATGCCAGGAACATCTATATTATCGGCTGCGGCACTTGCGCCACGCTTTGCAAAACCGGCGGCAAGGGAGAAGTCCTTAAGATGAAGGAAAAGCTGCAGAATCTGGGTAAGAAAGTGACCGGCTGGATGGTCGTTCCCACCGCTTGCGATATACTTACGAAAGAAGCGGTCGAGGCAGAAGCAGAAACTATAAAAGCGGCTGATTTGATTCTGGTCATGACGTGCGGTTTTGGCGTTCAGAGGGTAGCCGATCATGCGGGCAAACTGGTAGTTCCCGCCCTCGATACTCTATTTATTGGCAAGGAAGATGAGGTGCAGACGGAATTTTCGCAGGTTTGCGCGCAATGCGGCGAGTGTGTTTTGGGCCTGACCGCCGGCATATGCCCGATCACAAGCTGCCATAAGGGGTTGATTAACGGCCCATGCGGCGGTACCAACAGAGGAAAATGCGAAGTTGATAAAGAGAAAGACTGCGCGTGGACGCTTATTTATAACAGACTGAAAGAGCTTAATCGCCTTGATTTGATGGAGGAATGCCAGAGCCCAAAAAATTATCAGAAAGTGCTTAAACCGGGAAAGGCGAGTTTTAAACAATAATCCACATGAAGACCCCATTTAAAGAAATATTGGCTTCAGATAGGTTCATCGTAACCGCGGAGATAGGCCCGCCAAAGAGCACTGACTTGCACGAGATGACCGAGCATATAGATTTACTGAAAGACAGAGTCGACGGATTAAATGTCACCGATAATCAAAGTTCGGTTATGCGCTATCCGTCTCTTGGGACCTGCATTATTATTAAGGAGCGCGGCGGCGAACCGATCCTGCAGATGACCTGCCGGGACCGCAATCGCATGGCGCTTGAGTCGGATTTATTGTTTGCGTATTCGAGGGGGATAAGGAATGTGCTTGTCTTAACCGGCGATGCGGTAGCAGTCGGCGACCACAAAGAGGCAAAGGCCGTTTTTGACCTTGATTCCGTCCAGTTTATAAAGATGATACGGTCTATGGAGGCCGGCAGGGACTTAGGAGGGAATGAGCTTAAAGGCGAATTCAGTTTCTGTGTGGGCGCAATCGTTACGCCTGAGGCGGACCCCATAGAACCGCAGCTTCTGAAGTTTAAGAAGAAACTTGCCGCGGGCGCCGAATTCATACAGACACAGGCTATCTATGATTTGGATAAGTTTAAAAGATTTATGGACATTGCGCGCGGTTTTAAATACCAAGCCAAGATCTTAGCCGGCATCGTGCTTCTTACCTCGGCCGGCATGGCAAAATATATGAATGAGAATGTCCCCGGCGTCATGGTCCCTCAGGGGTTTATAGATGAGTTGAAATCTGCCCAAAAAGATGACCGCCTGAAAAAAGGCATCGAGATCGCGAGCCGTTTGATAAGGACTATACGCGAAGGGAAACTTTGCGATGGTGTACATATAATGGCGATAGGCAAAGAAGACGTTGTCCCAAAGATTTTAGAGGAGTCAGGTTTGTAAAGACCATATATTGTAACTGAAGGGAGAGATATGGCGGCGCAATTATTGGAAGGAAAGGTTATAGCGGATAAAATAAAGGAAGCCCTTAAGAAAGAAATAGTGTCTCTTAAGGAGAAGACAGGACTTTGCCCAAAATTGGTGAGTGTGCAGGCGGGAGAAAACCCGGCATCGTCGGTATATATAAAATCACAAAAAAAGACAGCCGAGATACTGGGCATAGAATATGTTCTGGATACTCTCGATGCTGACATAACGCAGGAAGGGCTTATTGATAAAATAATCGCTCTAAACCTGGATGCCGGCGTTTCCGGTATAATCGTCCAGTTGCCTCTCCCAAAGGGTATCGATCATAAGCTCGTAATGAGCGCCATATCCGCGAAAAAGGATGCCGAAGGCATGCATCCGGAAAATTTGGGGCATGTACTATTGGGGGATTCCGAGCTTGCGCCTTGCACGGCTCAGGCCGCAATGCAGTTGATCACTTCGACCGGGATAGAGTTATACGGGAAAGAAGCCGTGGTCGTAGGGCATTCCGAAATCGTAGGAAAACCACTGTCCATGTTATTGCTAAATAAGTTTGTCACTACCACGGTATGCCATATAGCGACCGGGCAAAGAGGCATTCTACCCGAACACGTTAAAGGAGCCGAGATACTTGTGGTCGCTGTAGGAAAAGCCGGACTGATTAAAGGAGATTGGATAAAAGAGGGCGCTATCGTAGTGGATGTGGGCATTAACCGCGTAGGAGATAAGCTTGTGGGTGACGTTGAATTTGAAAGCGCCAGGGATAGAGCCGGTTTCATTACTCCGGTGCCCGGAGGCGTAGGCCCGTTAACAGTGACGATGCTAATGAGAAATGTGGTAAGCGCTTTTAAGATACAACACAAAATCTGAATAGAAAAAGGAGATAGGAAATGAGCAAGGCAAAAGAACGGTCACACGACCCGGCCAGCCAAAAGATGATAGAGAAAGCGGGGGAAGAAGAAATAAAAATTGTTTGGGATAGATACGACGCGATGCAACCCCAGTGCGGTTTTGGGGAGCTTGGTATCTGCTGCAGAATCTGCAACATGGGACCGTGCAGGATAGACCCGTTCGGAGAAGGTCCGCAGGAAGGGGTGTGCGGGGCCTCAAAAGATACCATAGTTGCCAGGAATCTTGTGAGAATGATCGCTTCCGGCGCCGCGGCGCATTCAGACCATGGCCGCGATGTGGCGCATACACTTCTTCTTGCGACGGAAGGAAAAGCGCACGATTATCATCTCAAAGGAACGGATAAACTGAAGCGCATGGCGGCAGTTTACGGCATAAACACCGCTAACAAGAGCGC
>MHFD01000033.1:9261-9571 GCA_001804045.1 Omnitrophica bacterium RBG_13_46_9 | reverse complement strand
TATCGGAAGAGAACTTGGCGAACGGTGTCTTGCCGAATTCGGCCAGCAAAACGGCGAGTTGCGGCTTATAGGCCTTGCGCCGAAAAATAGGCAGGAACTGTGGAGAAAATTAGGCGTCGTTCCGCGCGGTATAGACCGGGAGATAGTGGAGATTATGCACAGGACGCACATGGGAGTTGATAATGATTACAAAAACATCATCCTTCACGGCATCAGGACGGCACTTGGTGACGGATGGGGTGGTTCGATGATCGCGACGGAGCTTTCCGATATTCTTTTTGGAGCGCCAGAACCTATACGGGCTACGGTA
>MHFD01000033.1:8976-9248 GCA_001804045.1 Omnitrophica bacterium RBG_13_46_9 | reverse complement strand
TTAAGAAAGATGAAGTTAACATCGTGGTCCACGGCCATGAGCCGACGCTTTCGGACGTCGTGACCGAAGCGGTAAAAGACCCGGAGCTCGTAGCGCTTGCCAAAAAATACGGAGCCAAGGGGATTAACCTTGTCGGTATGTGCTGTACGGCGAACGAAATCCTGATGCGGCACGGGATACCATCCGCGGGTAACTTTCTGCAGCAGGAACTAGCGATTCTTACGGGCTCGGTGGAACTCATGCTTGTCGATGTTCAGTGCATCATGCCGGCG
>MHFD01000033.1:8444-8949 GCA_001804045.1 Omnitrophica bacterium RBG_13_46_9 | reverse complement strand
ACAAAACTCGTCACGACATCGCCCAAATGCAAATTTCCGGGTGTTGAGCACATCGAGTTTAACGAAGAGAGGGCCATGGAGATAGCGAAGAAGATTATCGGGCTCGGAGTTGAAAACTATAAAAACAGGGTAAAGGAACGCGTGGATATCCCAAAAGAGATAAAAGGGCTGGTAGCGGGATTCACTACGGAGAACGCGTTCCGTATATTGGGAGGCAAGTACCGGTTCACCGTCCGCCCCCTAAATGACGCTATTATTTCGGGTAGATTGCGGGGCGCCGCCGGCGTGGTAGGCTGCTGCAATCCAAACATTAAACACGATTGGGCGCACGTTACGATGGTCAAGGAACTGCTCAAAAACGACGTACTCGTCGTGCAGACCGGCTGTTCGGCGATAGCCTGCGCGAAGGAAGGGCTACTTACCCCTGAGAGCGCTCTTTTGTACGCGGGCAAGGGCCTTAGGGAAGTCTGTGAGGCGGTCGGCATACCGCCGGTTCTCCATGTCG
>MHFD01000033.1:7103-8399 GCA_001804045.1 Omnitrophica bacterium RBG_13_46_9 | reverse complement strand
ACATAACCAATGAGCTGGAAGGTATTGTAGGGGGCAAATTCGCCTTTGAGGTGGATCCGATTAAGGCCGCACATATGATGATTCGTCACATTGATTTAAAAAGAAAAGCCCTGAAACTCAATCCCGTGATACATGAGCAAAAAATAAAGTCTGCGGTGAAAGTCTAAACAGGGCGTTACAAGATTATGATTACAGCGATTTTAAAAGAGATTACAGCGATTTCCTCAGTTTAGAAGCGATCACTGTAATCTTTTCTTTAATCACCGTAATCACAGACTAAAATTAGTTTCGCGACAACCTGAAGTCAAGGGAGAGTGTTTTTATGAGTAAAGATGCGCTTAAGGAGAAAAAGAATACAAAAGGTATAAAGATATATTGCGATATCAGAAGATGCGTGGGCTGTAGGTCGTGCGAGATATCTTGTGCGGTCGAGCATTCCGGTTCGAAAGATATCTTTTCCGCCGTTAAAGAGAAACCTATGCCCAGAAAGAGGGTAAAGACAGAATTTGTGGGAGACAGGATCGTCTCGCTCCATTGCCAGCATTGCGCAGATGCCCCATGCGTGACCGCCTGTATGAGCGGCGCCCTTTCGAAGGATTATAAGTCAGGGGCCACATTGCACGATAAGGGTAAATGTGTAGGTTGCTGGATGTGCGTTATGATCTGCCCATTTGGGGCAATCTTGAGGGACGCGGAGAACCATATAGCGGTAAAATGCGACTTATGTCCGGACAGGGAAGATTACGCGTGTGTGGTGGCGTGCCCCACCGGCGCGCTCTTTGCCGGCACCGAAAAGGAGTTTAAGAAGAAGATTAAGGACGAAACGCGACCCGAGACCCGAGATATATAAATAAGATTATAGCAAAATCCCGTACTGTCTGGCTTTTAGCGGTAAGGACTATGCGGGGTACCGAACATAAGGATAGGACATGAAATTCGTAATCATTGGCGGAAGCGCGGCCGGGGTTACTGCCGCGGAGACGCTGAGAAAAGAGGATAAGAAATCGCCCATAACACTGATATCGGATGAGAAATTTCCGCTCTATTCCAGGTGCCTTCTGACATATCTTATGGCAGGGGCCATCGACGAGTCCGGGCTATATTTTAAGGATAAAGGTTTTTACAAGACCAATGATATTAAGACTTATCTCGGCAAAAAAGCCGTTACTGTGGATAGAAAGAAAAAAAGCGTCTCACTGGAAGGCGGGACGAAAATTTTATATGACATGCTACTCATCGCGACAGGCGCGACGCCTCAATCAGTCGATATTCCGGGCGCCGATAAAAAAGGCGTTT
>MHFD01000033.1:3198-7089 GCA_001804045.1 Omnitrophica bacterium RBG_13_46_9 | reverse complement strand
ATAGAGGACGTGCGCGGCATAATGAAGTCTCTGGGCGACGTGAAAAAGATCGTTGTGCTGGGAGGCGGCCTTATAGGCCTGAGGGACGCGTATGCCCTGCGCCAGAGAAAGAAAGAGGTAGTGGTTATTGTGAAAAGCCCGCAGGTCCTCTCGCAGATGGTCGACATGGATGCGGCACGCATGATAGCGTCTTTACTGGAAAATAACGGCATAAGGATCATGACGGGTTTGGCCGCCAGAGAGATCGCGGGTAAAAATGCCGTAGAGGGCGTCTTATTGGATAACGGTGATAGAATAGACTGTCAGCTTGTCATAATAGGTAAGGGCGTGACACCGAATACGGAACTTGCTTCTTCGTGCGGGATAAAGGTTGAAGACGGGATCATGGTCGACAAATTTCTGAGGACTTCGGACAAGAATATTTTCGCGGCGGGCGATGTAGCACAGACATATGACGTCGCAAGAGAGGCCCCAAGGATAAATGCCCTTTGGCCCTGCGCGGTCGAGCAGGGGAAGATAGCCGGTCTGAATATGGCCGGTAATAAGATCTCTTACGACGGCTCACTCTCCATGAATTCGGTAGACTTTTTTGGTTTGGGATGCATATCCATGGGTGTTACCAGGCCGAAGGATGAGAAGGATTACGAAATAATTTCAAAGACGGGTGAAAAGCTATATAAAAAAATCCTTATTAAGAAAAATAAGATTGCCGGCATGGTTTTCTTGGGGGATATCAGGTCCGCGGGGGTTGTAAGCGCGTTAATCAAAAAACAGATTGATGTCTCAAGCGTGAAGGATATATTGCTCGACGACAACTTTGATTACGCAAAGATAATGCCTCTGGTCAAAGAATTTCAGGAAAAATTTTCGCAGGAAGAGTATAAAGATACAATCATTACATTTTAGGGCATCACAAAATTATGATTACAGCGATTTTAAAAGAGATTACAGCGATTTCCTCAGTTTAGAAGCGATCACTGCAATCTTTTCTTTAATCACCGTAATCACAGACTAGAATTAGTTTCGCGACAGCCTGTTACATTTTAGAGGAGGAGTAAGTCATGTCAAAAATAGTTGCTAGCGCCGCTATAAGAGGCGCAAAAGCACTTGTAACGGAAGCCGAAAAACTTATAAATAAGGCGATCGGAGAAAAGGGCAAGGAGCAAAAGGTTGAATTTCCCGAGACAGCTTTTTTTCTTCCGATGGCAAACGCCCTTTTGGCTGCCGAGATAAGGACATTGACGGATATGCTGCCCGTACTTAAGGAGGCAAAATCGCTTTTGCATGATGAGCCGACACGAGAATTGTGGCTTCCGTATCTGGGCGACGCGCTCGATTCGGGTATCGCGGCGCTTTTGGCGGAAGAGATGATTTGCGCCATCCGTTATCTTTACGGTGAAGAGCCGCAGCCTGACTGCAACGGATTCTTTACGGATACCATACTTCGCACGCTTGGCATACAGCTGGTAGACGGAAGGATGCCCGGCTTTGCAGCAATATTGGGAGCTGCGCCTGACAATAAGACGGCTGTGGATATAGTGAGAGAATTCCAAAAGAGGAGTATAATGACTTTTGTAGGTTCCAGCGCAAACGGAAAGAGTATCATAGATCAGCTGAAAGAAGAAAAAGTGGAGATGGGCTGGGATACGTATATAGTTCCTTACGGAAGGGATACCGTAACAGGAATATATCCTCTAAACTGGGCCATAAGGGGGGCGCTTACCTTCGGCGGGATAAAACCCGGCAGGGCCAAGGAGTGTCTTTTGTACTGCAAAGAGAGGGTATTTGCCTTCGGTCTTGTGCTTGGCCAGTTGGATGATATTAAATACGCTACAGGCGCGGGCGCGATAAATATGGGATTTCCTATTATAGCGGATACCGATATTCCGGAAATCAGGCCGACAGGCATATGCACTTATGAGCACCTTGTCAAGGAATTTAACTACAAAAAAATAGTCCAAAAATGCATTGAGGTAAGAGGCGTAAAGGTCAAAATAGCAGAGATACCGATCCCCGTGGCTTATAGTGCGGCTTTCGAAGGCGAAAGGGTAAGGCGCGAGAATATGCATGTTCAGTTCGGAGGCAAGTTTTCCTCCGCTTTTGAGTATGTGTGTTCAAAGCCGCTCGATGAAGTAGAAGACGGGAAGATCGAGATTGTCGGACCGGAAATCGACGACATGAAAGATGGCGGGGCGTATCCTCTGGGTATATTGGTGGAGGTGGCCGGCAGAAAGATGCAACACGACTTTGAGCCAATCCTCGAAAGACAGGTGCATACCTTCTTAAATGAGGCGATGGGGATATTCCATATGGGGCAGAGGAATATGTGCTGGATACGCATTTCAAAAGAAGCGCAGAAAAAAGGTTTTAAAATCAAGCATTTCGGCACTATCATTCACGCCAGACTACATGATACGTACGGAAAGATAGTGGATAAGGCCCAGATAACAATATTTACTACCCAAGAGGATGTGGAGAGGGTCATGAAAGAGGCCGTGAAGGTCTATGAAGAACGCGACGCAAGGCTTGCCGGCATGACCGATGAAAGCGTGGATACGTTCTATAGCTGCACCTTGTGCCAGTCATTTGCGCCTAATCATGTCTGTATGGTAAAACCTGAGAGGATAGGGCTCTGCGGCGCTTACAGCTGGCTCGATGCAAAGGCCTGTTACGAGCTTAACCCCGCCGGGCCAAACCAGCCGGTTAAGAAAGGCGAAGCGCTGGATTCGGTTCGGGGAGAATGGAAAGGCGTAAATGATTTTCTTTATAATAAGTCAAATAAGACATTGAGCAGGTTTCATGGCTATTCTATCATGTCATTTCCCGAGACTTCGTGCGGTTGTTTCGAATGCATAATCGCGGTTTTGCCGGAAGCCAATGGATTTATGGTCGTTAACAGGGAATACAGCGGCATGACACCGGCCGGCATGAAGTTCTCTACTCTTGCGGGTTCTGTCGGCGGAGGCAATCAGACTCCCGGCTTTATGGGTGTGGGAAGGCTTTATCTAGTGAGTAAAAAATTTATAGCCGCAGACGGAGGTCTTAAAAGACTGGTCTGGATGCCGAAAGAGCTTAAGAATTCGCTTTCTGATAAGCTGAAAAAGAGGTGTGAAGAAGAAGGCACCCCCGATTTATTTGATAAGATCGCCGACGAGACAGTCGCGGTCGAATCAGAGCAACTTCTGAAATTTTTACAGGATAGAAGTCACCCGGCGCTTTCGATGCCGGCGTTGGTTTAGTATATAGCGTTCAGCGTCTAGCGGTTAGCGTCTAGTGATGGGACAAAGAAAAATCGATTTCCAGACTAAACGCTAAACGCTTCCACCAGAGGGTGGATTCGCCTGAAGACCCTTCTTGGAAGAATCTTCTCGGCGGAAGCGGTTAGCCCCTAGCGTTTAGAGAAGGCGATAAACCAATTTTCTTTTTACCCATGAACCAGAAAGCCACGCCTGTAAGGGCGCGGATGAATGGCTTTCGGTTCAGGGTTCCGCTCCACCGATAGAGCGGAACCCTGTAAAAAGAGAAGCCACCGCTGTAAGGCGGTGGAGCTTCACTAGACGCTAATCGCTAGACGCTAGACGCTGAGATGGAATAAGGAGCAAGATATGGCACTATCCGGACTCGAAATATATAAACTGTTACCTAAAACAAACTGCAAGGCATGCGGATTTCCTACATGCCTGGCTTTTGCCATGCAGCTTGCGGCAAAAAAGGTCTCTCTGGATAAATGCCCTTACGTTTCCGAAGAGGCAAAAAAGTCCCTTGAGAGCGCCGCGCAGCCCCCTATAAAGCTCATTACCGTAGGTAAGGGCGATGATAAGCTCGAAGTGGGAAATGAGACGGTCCTATTCAGGCATGAAGAGAAGTTTTACCATCCTGCAGGAGTCGGGA
>MHFD01000033.1:2854-3110 GCA_001804045.1 Omnitrophica bacterium RBG_13_46_9 | reverse complement strand
GATCAAGGTAAATCTTGTCGCTTTAGCGTGTAAAAGCAATGACGCATCAAAGTTTGAAGACGCCCTGCGCTTTGTCTTAAACACAACCAGCCTGCCGGTTGTTTTGATGAGCGATGACGCGGCTGTGATGCGGAAAGGGCTGGAGATCTCAAAGGATAGGATACCTCTCATATACAGGGCTACAGACGCCAATTTCAAGGAAATGGCGGAACTTTCAAAGTTATACAAGGCGCCTCTTGTGGCAAGCGCCAAAACG
>MHFD01000033.1:2474-2837 GCA_001804045.1 Omnitrophica bacterium RBG_13_46_9 | reverse complement strand
CCTGGTTAAGGGCTTAAATGCGCAAGGCGTGCAGGACATCGTTTTGGATACAGGCGAAAAAGACATCACGGAGAAGATCTGGGATTTTACGCAGATCAGAAGGCTTGCCCTAAGGAAGACATTCAGGCCATTCGGCTATCCTATTTTTACGCTTACGAAGAACAAAGACCCGTTCTTTGAGGTAAATGAAGTCACCACTTATATTGCCAAATATGGCAGCATCATCGTTATGAACAAAATGGCGCCCTGGCAGGTTCTGCCTATTTTGACCGCGAGACAGAACATATATACCGACCCGCAGAAACCTCTTCAGGTCGAGTCAAAGATATATGAAATAGGGCAGGTTACCGATAGATCCCCGGT
>MHFD01000033.1:155-2353 GCA_001804045.1 Omnitrophica bacterium RBG_13_46_9 | reverse complement strand
GCCGCTGACAAATTTACGGCGGAAAGTATCGCGAAGATGCTTAACAGCTCAGGCATTAAAGATAGGGTTGCGCATAAAGAGGTTATCATTCCGGGCTATGTCGCTGTTTTAAGCGGAAAGCTAGAAGAAGAATCGGGCTGGAAAGTCATGGTCGGCCCTAGGGAAGCTTCGGGAATACCCGCGTTTTTGAGGAATTTAGGCAAGTGATTTAAAAAATGATTACAGTGATTTTTCACGGCGAATAACGTCAGAGAGTACAGTGTTTACCGGAAATCTCCGTAATCTAAGCGAATATTTACCGTGGACAGAAATCCCCGTAATCTATAATAAAAATAACAATGGAAAAATTCAAAGTCTTATTTAAACCCTTCGACAGATCGGTCGAAGTCAAGAAAGGGGCGGACCTTTTGTCGGTCGCTGTTTCCTGCGGCGTGAATATAAATTCAAGCTGCGGCGGGGAAGGTGTGTGCGGAAGGTGTAAAGTCATAATAAAAAAAGGTAAGTTCAAAACGGAGCCGACAGGCAGGATTTCCCACGAAGAGAGAAAAAAGGGTTATGTATTGGCCTGTCTTACGGCTGTGGAGGGCGACTTAGAAGTATTGGTTCCAAAAGAGTCCAGGCTAGATTTGACAAAAATCAAAGAGAAAGAAGCAGCAATACACCGTCTAAAGGGTATATATTCCGAGACAGTGGAGATCGATAAGGGTAAACCTATTATAAGCGAAGAGGTGTTTACCCATAGCCCCATATCAACCAAGGTTTACCTGGAACTGCCGCCGCCTACTCTGGATGATACCGTAAGCGATTATGAAAGGCTGATCAGGGAGATAAAAAAGAGATACGATATACCCATAATACAGAGCGGCCTAAGGAATATAAGAAAGCTGGGCACGATTCTCCGTAATAGCGATTGGAAGGTGACGGTGACCTTGGGCAAGAGAAACGAGACCACGGAGATCGTGATCATAGAGCCGGGCGACTCTTCCAGAGAGAATTACGGAATAGCTTTTGATATCGGCACGACGACTGTTTCCGCGCAACTCGTAGACCTGAATACGAAAAAGATTCTGGGGACAAAGGCGACTTACAACAAGCAGATAGTTTTCGGAGATGACGTTATCACCAGGATCATCTTCGCGACGGAGGAGAACGGCCTCGAAAGACTGCATCATGCGGTCATAGACAATATGAATTCGATTATTCAGGAGCTGGTCACTGAACGCAGCATACCGTTAAATCATGTTACGGGGATCATGTGTGCCGGGAATACAACTATGATGCACCTTTTATTGAGGGTAGATCCTACTCACATAAGAAGGGAGCCATATGTTTCAACAGCGAATTTTGTCCCGGTCATAAGATCAGCCGAGGCAGGTATAAAAGTCCACCCCAGGGGCCTTCTGGCGTGCATTCCGGGAGTCAGTACTTATGTCGGCGGTGATATAGTGGCGGGGGTCGTGGCCTGCGGCATAAATAATGAAGAGAAACTCACTCTTTTAATAGATGTGGGCACAAACGGGGAGATTGTTTTAGGAAATAAGGAGTGGATGGCCTGCTGTTCGGCGAGCGCCGGTCCCGCCTTTGAAGGCAGCGGCGTCTCATGCGGAATGAGGGCGGTAAAGGGCGCTATCGAGAGGGCCGAGATCGGCCCTGATTTGGAGGCGAAAGTAAAGACCATAGGAAATGAGAAGCCCATGGGTATCTGCGGTTCGGGGTATATAGGCCTTATTTCAGAGATGTTCAGAAAAGGCATAATAAATAGGGACGGAAAGTTTAAAAGCGATCTGTCGACGAAAAGGATAAGGAAGCGGGATGGTGAGTTTGAATATGTCGTAGTTTTTGAGAACAAAGCCTGCTGCGGATACGATGTTGTTATAAAAGAGTCCGACATCGAGAATATAAAACGTTCAAAAGGCGCGATTTTCTCCGCGGCTTCCATGATTGTTAAGAAATTCGGCCTGTCGTTCGATAAAGTAGACAGGATCTACATCGCGGGCGGTTTTGGGACTTTTCTTAATATAAGTAGCGCGATTTCGATAGGCCTTCTGCCGGATTTGGAGAAAGAGAAATTCAGATTCGTTGGCAATAGCTCGCTTATAGGAGCGCGCGAGATACTCCTTTCGTATGACGCTATGAAACAGGCCGAAGAGATAGCTAGGAAGATGACATATATAGAACTTAGCAAGGAACCGGCATAC
>MHFD01000033.1:0-138 GCA_001804045.1 Omnitrophica bacterium RBG_13_46_9 | reverse complement strand
GAGCCTGTTCTTTCCGCATACGGATTTGGAGAGGTTTCCGAACGTGCGAGTTGATAAGCGGTAAAACAAAGATAAATTTGGATTGCTAGCGTTAGGTCGCAAAGACACAAGGTCACAAGTAACAATGTAAACGACTAA
>MHFD01000032.1:47610-48597 GCA_001804045.1 Omnitrophica bacterium RBG_13_46_9 | reverse complement strand
CAAGGGAGGCCTGTCGGTGGGCGGCGATGCCGATATAACAATAATAGATCCGGAGACAGATTGGGTCTATGCGAAGGACCTGATACGTTCGAAAAGCAAGAACTCCCCTTTTATAAACTGGCGCTTTAAAGGAAGGGCGACAGACGCGATCGTGGGCGGCAGGATCGCAATGCAGGATAAAAATATCGTATTTTGATTTTTGATTTTTGATATTTGATTTTTAATATGAAGTTCATACTTACAAGAGAGTTGGGCCGCTTGGCGAAATGGCTCCGTATTTTGGGCTATGATACCATTTATTGCGATAAGGACGACAGATCCAGGCTCGTTATTGTAAGTTTACGCGACGAAAGGGTAATTTTAACGCGCAATGCCGGAATGTCCCGGTTTACCGGGATACGCATGGTGCTTATAAAAGAAGATTCTGTCGAAAAACAGCTGGAACAGATCATAAAGGAACTCGGTTTGGAGATCAGCGGCGATAAGACTTTCTCAAGATGCGTTGATTGTAACGAACCGCTCATGACTTTAAGCAGGGATAAGGCAAAAGACAAGGTCCCGCCTTATGTTTTCAGGACTCAGAACGAGTTCAAGACGTGTTCGGCCTGCGCGAAAATTTTTTGGCAGGGCTCCCATTCACAACTAGTTAAAAAATTTTTAAGAAGGATCGATACAGAAAAAGCCGGCGTGTAGGTTGCGGTTCGTATCGCGGGTCAACCCGTTAGATGCTTTCCGGGTTACATGGAATGCCGGTTATCTTGTCCCGGGGGATGTAAGACGATGTTTGCAGCCGATTTTCATATTCACTCAAAATACTCACGCGCCACAAGCAAGGAGATGGAAATAGAGAGCCTGTCCGGATGGGCCAGGGTAAAGGGGATAGACCTGCTTGGCACGGGTGATTTCACGCATCCCGATTGGCAGAATGAACTGAGAAAGAGATTGGAGGACGTGGAATACGGTATTTATGGGCATAAAGGCATATTC
>MHFD01000032.1:47395-47554 GCA_001804045.1 Omnitrophica bacterium RBG_13_46_9 | reverse complement strand
GATCCACAATATCATCTTTGCGCCTTCATTTGAAGCCATGGAGGAGATCAGCAAAGCCCTGTCCAGGCATGGAAATCTCTATTCTGACGGACGGGCCATACTTAACCTTGAGTCTGATAAAATGGTCAAAACGCTGAATGGAATAAACGGCGATATATT
>MHFD01000032.1:44616-47364 GCA_001804045.1 Omnitrophica bacterium RBG_13_46_9 | reverse complement strand
TTTAGCCTGTTCGGCGCCAATTCGGGGTTTGATTCCGCCGAGGAATGTTTCGGCGAATATACAGATAAGATTTTCTCTCTTGAAACGGGACTCTCAAGCGACCCGCCGATGAACTGGAGATGGTCCGGCCTTGACAGATTCTGCCTGATGTCAAATTCCGACGCCCATTCCCCGTCTAAAATCGGAAGAGAGGCGAATGTCTTTAAAAGTAGATTCGGCTATAAAGAATTGATGGAAATATTGATGACAAAAGACAGAAAGAAGTTTTTGTACACGGTAGAATTTTATCCGCAGGAGGGGAAATATCACTGGGATGGCCATAGAAAATGTAACGTCCGCCTTTCTCCGGAAGAATCAAGAAACCTGAGTTACCGATGCCCTAAGTGCGGGGCCAAGGTGACAGTAGGCGTGATGCAGAGGGTTGAAAAACTGAGCGATAGAGATGAGGGGTTTTTATTGGAGAACGCCCCATCGTATAAAAACCTGGTTCCTTTGATAGAGATAATAGCTTCGGCCCTGGGCGTAGGAAGCGAGTCTCAGATTGCGCAAAGAGAGTATAATACATTGGTAAATCGTCTAGGAAGCGAATTCAAGATACTTCTGGAGCTGTCGGACGAGGAGCTGAAAGCCGACTGCCCGCCTAAAATCGCAAGGGGCATATTGAATGCCAGAAACGGAAACGTCGATATAATTCCGGGATACGACGGTGTTTACGGCAAGGTTGCAGTGTCCAAAGACGGTGAGGAGAAAAAAGAAAAACAGCTGGAGTTGTTTTAAAACAGCGCGGATCGCATGCTGCCTGTCAGACCATGAAGCAGTTTAAAGCTAAAATAATATCAAACAGGAAAATAGCGCCCGAACATTATATACTATCCTTTAAAAGACCGGAAAAAGAACGGAGAATCGAGCCCGGCCAGTTTTTTTATGTTAAAATAAGCGATTCGTATCGGCCGCTTCTGCGGAAGCCTTTCAGCGTTCACAAGATAAGCGGGTATAGTATCGAGATTCTGTACAAGACCATAGGAGAAGGCACCCGGGCTTTGTCGAAAAGAAAAAAAGGCGATATTTTAGACATGATGGGTCCGCTGGGTAAAGGGTTTGATGCGGTGAGGCGGCATAAGAAGGTTATGCTTGTGGGCGGCGGGCACGGTGTCGCGCCGCTTTATGCTTTAGCCAAACAGTTGGAGTATCCTGCGGTTCCAGCCGGAAGGTTGAGTATTTTTATAGGAGCCAGGACAAAAGACCATATAGTGTGTGATAAGAAATTCAGGCGGCTGGGCGCCAGGGTGTATATAGCGACTGACGACGGCACGAGAGGCCATAAGGGCTTTGTCACGGATTTGCTTACGCGTAAAATACTCGGTTCGCGTGACAAAGATACGGGAGAGGGCCGCGGAAAAGGGCATACCGCTATCTACGCATGCGGCCCAAAGGAGATGCTAAAGTCCGTATGGAAAGTGGCGAGGCGTTATGGGATACCGTGTCAGTTTTCACTCGAAGAATACATGGCCTGCGGCATAGGGACATGTCTTGGATGTGCGGTGAAGACGCAAAGCGGATATAAACTTGTCTGCAAAGACGGTCCGGTTTTTGACGCGAAGGAAATTGTATGGTGAAGAAGAGGCCAAGACGCGGTACCACGCGCGTACCGCAGAAGCTAAAGGTTAAAATCGGGAAATTAGAACTTGAAAATCCGGTCATCCTCGCCTCGGGCACCGCGGGATTCGGAAGGGAAATAAGAGAGTTTCTCGACATAGAAAGACTCGGCGCCATTGTCACGAAGACGATCACTTTGCATAAAAAAGAAGGGAATCCTCCACCGCGCGTTGTTGAGGCGCCATGGGGGCTTCTGAATTCCATAGGGCTGGCTAACGGCGGCATCAAGGATTTCATGTTTGAACAGGTACCTTTCCTGGAAAGCTTGAGGATTCCGGTCATTGCAAGCATATCGGGAGACATATTAGACGAGTTTATAAAGCTGGCGGAAGAGGTATCAAGGGTGGGGTGCGTCAGGGCTATAGAGGTCAATCTATCGTGCCCAAATGTTATTCACAAGGGCACCAGGCTCCCGCTCCTCGCGCAGGATAGAACCGCGGTAGAAAAGATAGTATCGACACTGCGAAAGACGACCGAAAAGACGCTGATACCGAAACTCTCGCCTAACGTGACGGATATAAAGGAAATCGCTAAGGCGGCCGAGGGGGCGGGATGCGACGCGGTTTCACTGGTGAATACGTACCCCGCAATGCTGGTAGATATCCATACCATGAGGCCGAGACTCGGCAATGTGTGCGGCGGTTTGAGCGGGCCGTGCATAAAGCCGCTGGCCTTAAAATGCGTATGGGACGTGCATTCGGCGATCGATGTCCCGGTTATCGGCATGGGCGGGATCATGGACGCGGATGACGCCATAGAATTTATTCTGTGCGGTTCAAGCGCTGTCCAGGTAGGGACGGCAAATTTTGTAAATCCATCCGCCTCTTTAGGGATTTTGGAAGGAATAGAACAATACATGGCCAAAAAAGGGATAGCGGATATCATGGATCTGGTGGGGGCGGCCAAAGCGTAGGAAATTATGTCTCCGAAGAATGAGATAAAAAACAAACTTATTGTCGCTCTGGATGTGGATTCGTTCAAAAAAGCGAAGAGACTCGTCAATATGTTATCGCCTTATGCGGGAATGTTCAAAGTCGGCTCAGAGCTTTTCACAATATGCGGCCTGCCTGTCATAGAGTACATTCACGGGAA
>MHFD01000032.1:37349-44556 GCA_001804045.1 Omnitrophica bacterium RBG_13_46_9 | reverse complement strand
TCGAAAAGAGCCGGTCTTGACGGTATTGTATGCTCGGCGGACGAGACAAAAATAGTCAAAAGGGCATGCGGCAAAAGATTTGTCGTAGTAAATCCGGGTATCAGGCCTTTGTGGGCCGCGAAAAACGACCAGAAGAGGACCGCTACGCCCAGGGACGCGGTCATTAACGGCGCAGATTTCATAGTCATAGGCCGCCCCATAACCCAAGCCGATGACCCGAGATCGGCGGCGAAAAATATTCTCGAGGAGATGTGAAATGAAAGAGAGCGAGATACTGGATATTTTTAAAAGGACAGGCGCTTTCCTAGAGGGGCATTTCAAGCTCTCAAGCGGTCTCCACAGCGCGCTTTATCTGCAGTGCGCCGTTGTGCTGCAGCATCCGGAGCACGCTGAAAGACTCTGCAAGGCGCTTGCCGTTAAATTCAAGGACATGCGTCCGACAGCGGTCATAGCGCCGGCGCTGGGCGGTATTCTTGTTTCACATGAGGTCGCGGGAGCCGTTCACGCAAGGGGATTATTCTGCGAACGGATCGAAGGAAAGATGGCGTTACGGCGCGGATTTGAACTTGGCAAAAAAGATAAAGTTATCGTTGTCGAAGATGTCGTCACCACCGGGCTTTCGACCAGGGAGGTTATCGATGTCGTTCGGTCTTATGGCGCGCATCTTTTGGGGGTGGGGTGCCTGGTTGACCGTTCGAAAGGCGTTTTGGATTTTGGCGCGCGATTTGAACGTCTTCTCACTATCGATATACCCACCTTTGAACCCGAAAACTGCCCTCTTTGCAAAGAAAACGTCCCAATAATCAAACCCGGTTCCCGAAAATAGATGACCCCGGCCTTTAAAATGAATGATTACAGTGGTTTTTCGCTTCTAAAAGACGCGACCCGGATCACGAGATTTAAGTCTCGATCGCTGTAATCTCATTTGTGTATCTCTATAAACAAGAGATCGCCGTAGCCACCTTAAAATAGGTTGCATTTACCTCTGAAATACCCTATAATTTGTTTAGATATTTTTAAAATAAGGAGATTGTCATGGCGGAGGAACTGAAGGCCCTTATAGAGAAGATACAGGCCGATGGCGTAAAGAAGGCCGAGGAAAAGGCGAAGAAGATCGAAGAAGAGGCCTTTGCGAAAGCCAAAGAGATCCTTGAGAAAGCCGAGGAGAAAGCGAAGGACCTTATTGAAAGATCCGAGAGCAAAATCGCGAAAATGGAGGCGAGTAGCAGGGATTCCCTCAGGCAGGCCGGAAGAGACCTCATCCTCTCCTTACGAAAAGAGATACAGGCGATGCTTGAACGGTTGATCGCCTCGCATGTCCGGAAGGCGCTTTCCACGGATGAGGTATCAAAAATAATACACTCGATCGTCAAGGAATGCACTCAAAAGGAAAAGAAGGACATTATTATTTCGCTGCGGAAAGAAGACGCAAAGAGGCTTGAAGAAGGGCTTCTTAATGAACTTCGGGAAGAAGTCAAAAAGGGCATAACGCTTGTGCCCGCCGAAGAAATACGGGGGGGCTTTACCATAAGCTTCGACAGCGGCAAGTCTCACTATGATTTTACCGATGAGGCACTTGCCGACTACATAGCCCTTTACATAAAACCGAGACTCGCGGATATAATTAAATAAGACAAAAAAGGCAATGCCGGTCACATCGGGCTACTATACTTATTTGATCTCCAGCCTGCCTTCACTCCAGTTTGGGATGAAGCCACCGTTTTCCTCTGACTTGTTACTTGCGATGTGCAAAGGTCTCGTATCGGATAATGACATTGATATAATATCCCAAACCGAATCCGTCGGATTGCCGGTATCCGGCAAGGACCATCCTACATTGCGTAGATGGCGCGTATTTGACACGATGCTAAGAAACGAGCTTGTAAAGGTCAGGGCCGCGCGGAAGAAAGTCAATCCGGATCAGTATCTTCACGCTGATATGCCGCAGGAAGTAGCGTTGACTCATACGGTCATTAACGCGCAGCGTAACCCGTCTCTACTTGAAGGGGAAGGAACGCTTGACCGTGAACGCTGGCGGGTGCTGGACGAGCTGGCTTCCGGACACTATTTTGATCTCGATTTTCTTATAGTATATGCGCAGAAACTCGCAATATTGGAACGCTGGGAGAGGATCCTGACAGCGGCCAAGACAGAGCTTATGGAAGAAGCGCTTAAAAAGGGTTAATATGACGTCAAAGAGAAAAGGGCGCATAGTAAAGGTAAACAGCAACATGATCACGGTGCTGGTCGACGGGTACTCCATCCAGAACGAGGTCGCCTATGTCATACATGGCAAGGAGCGCCTGAAATCGGAAGTGATACGTATACGCCAAAACCATGCCGAGATGCAGGTGTACGAGAATACGGCTAGCCTCAAGATAGGCGCGGAAATCGAGCTTACGGGGGAGCTCCTTTCGGTCGAGCTCGGCCCGGGTCTCCTGGGGCAGATATTTGACGGTCTGCAGAATCCGTTACCCGCGCTTGCCGAACGACATGGTTTTTTTCTGAAAAGGGGAGAGTATCTTGAGGCGCTTCCGGATGATACTAAGTGGGAATTTACGCCTCTTGCCGAGAAAGGGGGCTCCGTACGGGCGGGAGACAAGATCGGTTATGTACCGGAGAAGGTATTTAAGCACTATATCATGGTCCCGTTCGGTCTTCGCGGCATTTTTGAGATAACGCAGATCGCCCGGAAGGGCATGTGCAATCTTAAAGAACCTGTCGCGGAACTGAAAGGCGCGGACGGGAAAAAGCACTCTGTTTTCCTGCAGCAGATATGGCCGGTTAAAATGCCTATTTGCGCATACCGCGAGAAACTGAAGCCGACAAGACCGCTTGTGACTAAAATGCGCATCATAGACTCGATGTTCCCTGTGGCGCGGGGAGGGACATACTGCATTCCGGGCCCGTTCGGCGCGGGAAAGACGGTGCTGCAGCAGCTGACGAGCAGACACGCGGACGCGGACATCGTCATCATCGCTGCCTGCGGTGAGCGCGCAGGGGAGGTCGTGGAGACGCTGAAGACCTTTCCGAATATAACCGACCCGCGGACCGGTAAGCCTTTGAGCGACCGCACGGTTATCATCTGCAATACAAGTTCGATGCCGGTCGCGGCTCGCGAGTCAAGCGTATATACCGCCGTGACTATCGCGGAATACTACCGCCAGATGGGGCTGAACGTGCTTCTTTTGGCCGATTCAACTTCAAGATGGGCGCAGGCGATGAGAGAGATGTCAGGGCGGCTTGAGGAGATCCCCGGCGAAGAGGCATTTCCCGCGTATCTTGAATCGCGCATAGCTTCTTTCTACGAGCGCGCGGGAGAGGTGCGCCTTAATGACGGTTCTGTCGGTTCGGTGACCATAGGGGGGACCGTAAGCCCGGCCGGAGGAAATTTTGAGGAACCCGTTACCCAGGCGACCCTGAAGGTCGTAGGGGCTTTCCATGGCCTTTCCCGGGAACGCTCGGATGCCAGACGATACCCCGCAATAGACCCGCTCATAAGCTGGTCTAAATACAAAAGTTTTATCGATGAAGGGAAGATGGAAGAAGCCCATGCGGTCATGCGCAAAAGCAATAGCGTCGCCCAGATGATGAAAGTTATCGGGGAGGAAGGGACGTCGCCGGAAGATTATGTCAGTTATCTTAAAGGCGAATTCTTCGATTTTACATATCTCCAGCAAAACGCTTTTGACCCTGTTGACGAGGCGACATCCGAAGAGCGGCAGGAATACGTATTCTCCTTTATTTATGAGCGCATTCTTAAGGAGAAATTTGATTTTGAGAACAAGGAAACCGCGCTTAATTTCTTCCACCGGCTACGGCAGAGTTTCCGCGGCTGGAACTCCGCTTCGTGGGGGAGCGCGGAATTCAAGGACATCGAAAAGGAAATATCGGATCTGGTCGACAGCGCAAAGCGGAAAGCAAAGAGTGAAATAACTCATGGATAAGGTCTACACTAATATTGTCCAGATCGCGGGCGATGTGATAACCGTTGAGGCAGAAGGCGTCGGCTACGCGGACATAGCGGAAATAGTCACTTCCCGCGAGACGTCCCTCGCGCAGGTAATACAGCTGGATGGCGACAGGGTCTCCCTTCAGGTATTTGCGGGAAGCCGCGGCGTATCTACCGGCGACCGAGTGCGTTTCCTGGGGCATCCTATGCGCATCGCTACCGGTGACGATCTTCTGGGCCGGATTTTTAACGGAAGCGGCGTCCCGCTCGACGGCGGACCGGCGCTATCTGAGAACGTTGTGGATATCGCGGGACCGCCCGTAAACCCCGTTAAACGCATCATCCCGAACAAGATGATACGGACAGGCGTGCCCATGATAGATGTTTTTAACTCTCTCGTCGTCTCGCAGAAATTGCCCGTTTTCTCGATACCGGGAGAGCCATACAACGAGCTTCTGGCGCGAGTCGCGGTACAGGCTGAAGTCGATATTATTATTCTGGGAGGGATGGGGCTTAAGCATGATAATTACCTTTTCTTCAGAGACACCCTTGAGGAACAGGGCGCTCTTACGCGGTGTATCTTCTTTATCCATACAGCGGCGGATCCCGTAGTTGAATGCCTTCTTGTGCCGGATATAAGTCTTGCCGTAGCCGAACAATTCGCGCTTCAGAATAAACGTGTGCTCGTCCTTCTTACGGACATGACTAATTTCTGTGATGCCCTGAAGGAGATATCTATTACGATGGAACAGGTTCCTTCGAATCGCGGTTATCCGGGAGACCTCTATAGTCAATTGGCTGCCCGATACGAGAAAGCGGTCGACTTCGATACGGCCGGCTCGATAACCATCCTTGCGGTGACTACAATGCCCGGGGACGATGTGACCCATCCGGTGCCGGACAATACCGGATACATAACAGAAGGGCAGTTCTACCTTAAGAACGGTGTCATAGAGCCTTTCGGGTCGCTGAGCCGGCTTAAGCAGCAGGTGAACGGTAAGACACGCGATGATCACCGCATCATCATGGATACCATGATCCAGCTTTTCGCGAACTACAGAGGGACACTCGAGAAACAGGCGATGGGATTTCAGATGAGCGCCTGGGACAGGAAGTTACTGAAATACGGCAATCTTTTTGAGAAAAACCTCATGTCACTCGAGGTAAACATCCCCCTCGAGAAAGCCCTTGACCGCGGCTGGGAGATCATGGCCGAGTGTTTTACGCCGGAAGAGACAGGGATAAAAAAATCGGCAATAGAAAAATACTGGCGCGCCCCCCACAGTACCTCGTCCTAACATCCGCTTCCCGGCCGGTCGCGCGCACGTCTTGATATGGCAAAAATAAAATTCACAAAGGGAGAACTTAAACGTCAAAGAGATGCGCTTGGGCAGTATAGAAGGTATCTGCCGACTTTACAGCTTAAGAAACAGCAATTGCAGATGGAGATACTGCGCCAGCTGCGTATTCTACGGGAGAAAAAAGAGGACGAAAGCGCCCGTGCGCGGTCCGTAGAGACATGGGCGGGCCTTTTGTCCGACCGCGGAGTGGATATTAGGCGGTGGCTGGGGATACGGGAGACGATAGAGGGGTCAAAAAATATCGCCGGCGTGGACCTGCCGATTTTTGATCACGTCCTTTTTGAAAACATCGCCTATGACCTGTTTTCGGTCCCCTTATGGGTAGATAAGGCCCTGGAGGAACTTAAGGCCCTTTACTCGATACGGGAGGAGATACGTATAATCGAAGAGGGCATCGCGGTTCTCCGGCAAGAGCTGCGCATTACCACCCAGCGGGTAAATCTCTTTGAGAAAGTCAAGATACCCGAAGCCACAGACGCCATACGCAGAATAAAGATCTACCTCGGGGACCAGATGGCGAACGCGGTGGGGCGGAGCAAAATAGCGAAAAGAAAGATCGAAAGCGCCGTCCGGGAGGAAGTGTATATATGATAGTCCCTATGAAAAAAGCGGCTATCCTTGTCCAGGCCAAAGACGCGGTGAATACGGTTGGCATACTGGGCGAACTCGGCGTTCTGCACGTCGAACACCAGCGGGTCCCCGCAAGCGGCGATATCGGCGCGCTCCGCGATGACATCGAGCTTCTTACGCGGGTGACAAACGTGCTTACAGGATTGAAGACACAAAGCGCAAGCGGCGCAAGAGACGATGATGCTCCCGATGACTGGAAATTTGTCGCGAAACACATAATGGACCTGCATTCAAGACAGGACCGGCTCGAGGAATTCTCGCGAAAACTGAAAGACGAAATCACCGAATGGGAACCATGGGGGGATTTCGATCCCCGCACGCTGGAGACGTTACGCGATAAAGGCGTATACGTCAGGTTATATGCCATCCCGGCGAAAGAAATAAAACGTTTTCCCCCCGGCTTAGCTGTGAAAAAATGCGCTACGATACGCGGCACGTGTCTTTGCGCCGTTTTGTCCTACGGGGAGATCGATGTGCCGTTTAAGGAATTAAAACCGCCCGAAACGGACCTCAAAGAAATGCGCGCGCGATTGTCGGAGGATGGAAATACCATAGAGTCCATAAGAGAGCATATCCGCAAATACGTATCTTATGAGAGATACTTTGGAGAAACAAGGAAGACACTCGAGAAGAGATTGGAATTTGAAGAAGCGTTCAGGGGCATGGGACAGTCCGGGGATATAATGTATATTACCGGCTATGTCCCTTACGACAAATCAAAACCCCTCACTGAACGCGCCGAACGCGAGAAGTGGGGCATCCTGGTTACCGATCCGTCTCCCGATGACGCTGTGCCGACGCTTATCCGCAACCCGCGCTGGGTATCCCTAATAGAACCGGTTTTTAGGATTATTGAGATCGTCCCGGGCTATAGAGAGCTTGATATAAGCCTCTGGTTTTTATTATTTTTCTCTATCTTTTTCGGTATGCTGATAGGGGACGCGGCATACGGCGCCATCTTCCTTGTTTTGACGTTTTTCGCACATATAAAGTGGAGAAAACAGCTTAAAAACATGGCTCCTTTTATCCTTATGTATCTATTGAGCGCATGCGCGATAATATGGGGCGTCCTTACGACGACTTTTTTTGGCCAGGAATGGATACCCGCTTCCTTTAAACCGCTTTTTCCCGCCTTGAGGGAACCGAGGACCATTCAGGCGATCTGTTTTTTTCTGGGCGCGACACAGTTGAGCGTAGCCCACGCGTGGCGCGCGGTCATAAAACTCCCGTCTCTTAGGGCGCTTGCGGAAATAGGATGGATATG
>MHFD01000032.1:35472-37342 GCA_001804045.1 Omnitrophica bacterium RBG_13_46_9 | reverse complement strand
TATGTCCGTCTTTTCGCGGTCGGGCTTGCGACGGTAGCGGTCGCCGATACATTCAATAAAATGGCGATGCAGGTAGGTTTTAATGGGGTCCTGACAGGATTCGTTACGGCATTAATACTGCTACTCGGGCATTCGCTAAATATAGTGCTCGGGCCGCTTGCCATTCTTGTGCATGGCGTTCGGCTTAACGTGCTTGAATTTTGCAATCATCTTAACATAACATGGAGCGGATTTAGATTTAGGCCCCTAAGGAAAGAATCTTTGCAGGAAAGGCGCTTAAACTAGAGGCCATCTCATAAATACTTGTGATGGCCTCGTATTGCGAGGAGGCCTGTTAAGGCCGACGAAGCAATCCTTGGGGTTGTTTCGTTTCGCTTGCAATGACTATTTATGAGACAGCTTCTAGTATTTATATAGATATACCAAAAAAAGGGGGAAACGCTATGGATGCAGGTATATTGGCACAATTTAAAGACCTGGGATTAGGCGCGTCACTTGCTTTTTCGGCTATGGGATCGGCTATCGGTACAGGCGTTGCGGGCATGGCAGCGGTCGGGGCGTGGAAAAAAGCGTTTACGCAAAACAAGACAGCGTCGTTCATGCTGATCGCTTTTGTAGGCGCGCCCCTTACGCAGACGATCTATGGCATGATTGTGATGAACAAGATAACAGAGCTCGCCATAAAAGGCACCTATATGTGGGGGGTGGGTATTCTGTGTGGTATCGCGATAGGGCTTTCTGCGGTCATGCAGGGAAAGGCGGGCGCTGTCGCCGCTGACGCCATGGGGGAGACCGGTAAGGGATTTGGCAATTACATTGTCGTCCTGGGCGTCATTGAGACAGTAGCGCTTTTTGTCATGGCTTTTACGCTGGGCTATCTCGGTAAGGTATCTTAATTATTAGTTACCGGCTATAGTTACAGTATCCGCAAGGCTATCCCCAGACCCCGAATATTGACATAATTTTACTTATATGGTAGCATAGCAAATTACTCCGGGCGGGTAGTTCAGCTGGCTAGAACGCTTCCCTTACAAGGAAGAGGTCATAGGTTCGACTCCTATCCCGCCCACGCTCTTGTATTGATTTGGTTTCGGCAGAAAAAGCGTGGAATTCTCTTTTTCTGCCTCAACCCTTCCGCCTGCGGCGGAAGGGGCTTGCGCCCAAATCATTTCATAGGGGAAACCCAAGGTTTCCCCTGATGACGCTCGTCTCGCCGCCTCTGGTGGCGGACTCGCTGTCACCCCTTCCTTGGCGGAAGGGAAAGGGAAATAACGTAATCTATATATAAGACAAAACCTAACGGTTTTTTCTTATTTATCTTTTTCCCATAAGTGGAATGATTTGGCCTCCGCAGAAAAAAGTGCGGAATGTGCTTTTTTCTGCTGCGGCCTTTTGCCTTCGGCAAAAGGGCTTGCGCCCAAATCATTTCAAGGGAGAACCTTCCGCCAAATGCTATCGCTTGGGCGGATCCGCCATGTCAAGATTAATAAGATGGCGGAAAGGTTTCCCCTATGACGCCATGAACTTAACTATATTACGGTTTATGGCTGTACCCTCTCCTAAAAGGAAGAGGAGGATGACAAAGTATTCTGTATTCAGAGAGAAACCTAATGCGGTTTCTCTCTGAAACTCTTTTCCCTTATGTGGAATGATTCGGTCTCCGGCTTAAAACTTCGCGTATAGCGACTAGCGGTTAGCGACTAGCGTCTAGTATGAGGCAAGGTCACAAAGTCACCAGTATATAATCTGACATGTGACGGGTGACCTGGTGTCATGGTGACCTAGCATATCATAAATAACATGCAGAATGATTCGATCTCTGGCGAAAAAAGATACTGGAAAAATCGGTAAATATAGATATAATAGTAAA
>MHFD01000032.1:33238-35127 GCA_001804045.1 Omnitrophica bacterium RBG_13_46_9 | reverse complement strand
TCATAGCCGCTTTACATATCAAGAATCGTATTTGTTTGTCTTCCGAAATAGGGTATAATATGAGCATGCAATATCCCACAATATTCCATTTAATATCTGCTATTACTAACAAGAAAGGCGCCACATGTGTCTTGATAGGTGGATTTGCTGTTAATTATTATAACGTTGCCCGTCAGACGATAGATGTTGATTTTTTGATAACGAAAAAAGATTTTAATAAAATATCGAAGTCTTTAAAAAGCGCTGGATTTGAATTAGATTATGAGCGGGAAATATTCACAAGGCTTAAAGGGCCCGGCCATTATTTAATGGATCTCGATTTTATGTTCGTAGACAAAAAGACTCTGGATAAAATAATTAGAGATGGTAAAGAAATTTTTATTGCAAAGCAAAAGTTTATCGTCCCATCCTTAAGTACGCTTATTGCGTTGAAGCTCCATGCTATTAAATATAACCAAAAACTTCGGGAATATAAAGACTTGCCTGATATTGTAAATCTGATACGGGTAAATAAAATAGATTATAAGAGTAAAGAATTCCGCGAGCTTTGCTTGAAATACGGCACAGAAGAATTGTATAATAAAATATTGAGCGGAGTATAATATATGGAGCATTTTAACTTGCCGATTTTCAAAGAAAAAATACGCAAAGAAAAACGATTAACAATGGATGAATACCTAAAATTTATTGTTAATAATCTGAAGTATACGGTCAATATGCCTATTGCCAGGAAGCTGAAGAAGGATCTGTTTGCCGGTAGAAAGTTTATTTTAAGATAGCGCACTTTTGGCACAATTTAGTTTTGATTTCCGTAACTCATGAAAAAATGGGGACGGTTCTCTCGATCTTCTTTACTTACATGAAGTTATGGATTAATTCTGCCCTATTTTTCATGGTCGACCCCTTCCGTGTTTGAACCTCTTTAAGAAATGGGGGGGGGCACAGGTGTGGGTTCACCACCAGAACCGTCTCTAGGACTTCATTTTTATTTTTTAAAAACATTTGATTGACTTAGATAAATAAGCGGGAATTAATCCGTAACTTACGTTTTTATAATAGGTTAGAGAGAACCGTCCCCCTTTTTATTCCCAATAAGTGTGTATAATAAGTATTCACCCCAATGAGGTGGTGACATGAAGATATTTTTGACATAACTGGAATTATTACAAGACGTTAGAAATCTAACGTCTTTTTTATTTGGGACAGGGGTAAGATCATGGTTAGAACCGTCCCTAATTTCCTGTAACATTTCCTGTAATCTTGGGACTCCCACCTTGGGACTTCCACCCTGGGACTCCTGGGAGCCTGGGACTTTCCCGGGGACTTTCTATTTAGGGACTAATTTCCAGGAAAAGAACTATTTTTGAAAATGCGTATTTTTTGATTATATGTTATATGTATATGTAGCTGTTATTTAAATTGTTGTACTACTTTACCTTGTAATATTTAGTAAACAGGTATAGTATATTATTGATATAATAGGTTAAATCACCCAGCATAATAATAGTCCTATAGTTAAGCAGATTAGTCAGGGAGAAATTGTGCTTTCAGAAAAGATAAAGATATACTGAAAAAACTTAAATTAACACAGGAAGCCTTAGCCAGGAAGGCAGATGTTTCATATCATACTATAGCAAAGTTAGAAGCAAAAGGAATTACTGATCCCAGAAAGGAGACATTAAAGAAAATAGCAGCCGCTCTCAACGTTAGCATAGACGAGCTCGCAGGTCAGTAAAGCCCATAGAAATAAATGTGCGCATTGCCAAGATAGAAAAGGCCTTGCAATTTAAGTAGAAAAGAAAGGAAGGTATCCGATATGAAGAGGACAATTGCAGCGGTATTTGCATGTTTGATCTTTGTTTCGTTAGCGCTTGCTGAAGAATCAGCAG
>MHFD01000032.1:26819-33216 GCA_001804045.1 Omnitrophica bacterium RBG_13_46_9 | reverse complement strand
AAGAATGAATTTGATCTGCTACCTAATTACCTTACTAGGGGATTTGAGTTTACCGGCTATTTGAGGTCGGGTTTTGGGATCAACAACAAGGGCGGAAAGATGGAAGCGTTCCAGGCCCCTGATGCCCTTGCCAAATACAGGCTTGGTAATGAGCAGGAGACTTATCTGGAGGCAACATTTACGGAAAAAAATTGGAATCCTGACCAGCGCGGACCTAAGATATTAACGCAGGTCCGCTTGTCCTATAAAACCCAACAGAATCAATCTTGGGATGAAACGAACAAAGTGGTTTTACGGGAAGCATATGCCGAAATGGCAAATTTCACAGAAAGCGATCCCGGCATGAAGGTATGGGGAGGCGAGCGTTTCTACCGGCTTCCGCCCCTGGAAATCAACGATTTCTTTTGGTCTGATATGAGCGGCTATGGGGGAGGTTTTGAGGATATTAACTTTTTTGACATTGGTAAGCTGAATATCGCCTACCTCGGATTTGCAGGCGACGATATAAACCTTTCTACAAGCCACGGCCGCATCGCCAAGAATAACCTACATATTATGCTTGATGAAGTAGCCGTGCCGGGAGGCAAGGGGGCTTTCTGGGTAAATGGCGGCTATATGCGGCAGGGGAATTACTTAGGGGTTGACTATCCTGACGCGGGCGGAGTCGACGCTGGTTTTATGCACCAGGCGCAAGTCAAAGATATCAGCAATCAGCTTGGGCTGCAATACGGCTACGGCGCTTGCTCTTCCTTATCCACCGGAGCCGATATCCCGCTGACAGGTACCGGCACAAGGGCCTGGCGATTACGCTTCACCGATATGTATAATCAAAAGTTCAGCGATAGATTTTCCTTGCAGGCAGTAGGCGTCTACCAATATACGGATAACGGCGAATATGATGATTTCGATGATTGTCGGGAGCATTGGGGGAGTTTTGGTATACGGCCGGTGTATGGCCTGACTAAATACGTGGCCTTAGAAGTAGAACCGGGACTTGATTATGTGTATAACTCACTGGATAACTACAACTCTTGCCTGTTCAAGGTTACTACTGCGCTGCGCATATCGCCGAATGCCACATTTGACAGCCATCCAAGATTCAGGCTTTTTGCTACATACGCCCACTGGGGAGACAGCTTTAAAGGCTACGCGGGCGGCGGTAACGCGTTTAATGATGATACCGACGGCCTTAATTTCGGCATTCAGTGCGAACATTGGTGGTAGTAACGGTATTAATAATAGTAGGCAAGCAGTGGAAAGGAGATGCGGGCATATGAAGAAAGTCAAAATGTTTATGGTGTTAGCTTTAGCGGCTTTATTGAGCGCCTCGGTGATTCTCGCAGGCTGCGCGAAGACTTCAGACAAGCATTTCGCGGGGATTCACATCATATTTTTTAACGGAGGCCCCCAGGGATGCCCTTTTGGCACTGTCGTTTATAACGGCGCCAGAGACGCAGAGAAGGATTTAGGATGCGCGGTAGAGTATATCTGGTCAGACTGGGACCCTCAAAAGATGACTCTGCAGTTTAAGGAGGCTATCAGCAAATCGCCGGACGCCATCTGCATGATGGGGCACCCCGGCACCGAGATCCTGAGCCCCCTCGTTGATGAGGCAATCAGGAAAAACATTATTGTTACTTTGCAAAACGTCGACATCCCTGATATCAGAAAGAAATATATCAGTAAAGGGTTTGGATACGCTGGCCAAGAACTCTACAATTCAGGAACAATGTTGAGTAAAGGAATTGTACGAAAGTATCATTTGGGTAACGCCGATAAGGCCTTGGTAGTTGGGCCGGGTATTACCGAAGAAAAGCAAGCATTAAACGAACGGGCGATGAGGACTAAAGGCTGTATCGATGGCCTGGAAGAAGGCAGCTTAACAGTTTATGCCCTGCCGCTGCCTCTGGAAGTAGAAAGTAACCCTAAAGAATCCGGTATTGATTTCTTCAAAAAGGCATTAGCGAGGTATCCGGATATTAAGGTAATTATCACCGATCATGGACCGGTGACTGCTGCGATGCCATCAATTTTAAAGCAGCTGGGAAAGGGGCCGGGTGACATTATTGTTGGAGGTTTTGACCTAAGCGTGGATACGGTCGAGGGCATTATAAGCGGTTATGTTGATTTAGTCCATGACCAACAACCATATCTGCAGGGGTATTTGCCTATTTTACAGGTATGTCTTGCCAAAAAGTACGGCTTTGCGGGATTATATATCGATACCGGCGTAGGGTTAATTGACAGTTCGAATATTGAAATAGTATCCGAATTGGCCAAGAAACAGATTCGGTAATAACTAATAAACAGAAAGGAGGCCATTGAATATGTTTAGAAAAAAAATAAATTTTATTATAGTTGTGGCAACGGTAATAACATGTTTGTCTCTTTTTAGTAAGGCAATAGCTGGGGAAGAAAGCGTTAGAAAAGAGCCGTTTGGCACGGTAGGCGGCAAACCCGTTAATCTCTATACCTTGACCAATAAAAACGGATTAGTAGCCAAAATTACCAACTACGGCGGCATTGTCACTTCCTTAATGTTCCCTGACCGCAACGGCAATCTCGGAGATATAGTATTAGGATACGACAACGTGGATAGTTATGTTAAGAACAATCCATATTTCGGCGCACTCATCGGCCGTTATGGCAACAGAATAGGTAAAGCAAAGTTCACTTTGGACGGCAAGGAATATAGCTTGGCTGTTAACAATGGTGAAAATACGCTGCACGGCGGGCTTAAGGGTTATGACAAGGTAATATGGAATGCAAAGGAACTCAAGACCAAAGAAGGGGTTGGCCTGGAATTTACTTATTTGAGCCCAGATGGTGAAGAGGGATATCCCGGGAATTTGTCAATAAAAGTTGATTATATCCTGACTAACCGCAATGAATTGAAGATAGACTATTTTGCTACGACGGACAAGAAGACAGTGGTGAATTTGACGCATCATTCATATTTTAATCTTGCAGGCGGAGGGACTATCTTGGACCATCGGCTGATGCTTAAAGCAAATAAGTTTACTCCCGTAGATAAAGGTTTAATACCGACAGGAGAACTCAGAAGCGTAAAAGGCACTCCGTTCGATTTTACCAAACCCACAGCCATCGGTGCGAGGATTGATCAGGATGATGAGCAATTGCGTTTTGGCGGTGGTTACGACCATAATTGGGTTTTGAATAAATCTCGCAGCGGCGTTATGAGCCTGGCTGCCAGCCTCTACGATCCTAAGAGCGGCCGTTTCATGGAGATCCTTACCACTGAGCCGGCAATTCAGTTTTATTCAGGGAATTTTTTAGACGGCACTATCACAGGAAAGAGAGGCCAAGTTTACCCATATCGTAGCGGACTTTGCCTGGAAACACAGCATTATCCGGATTCTCCGAATAAGCCTCAGTTTCCATCGACGGTTCTTAATCCTGGCAAAGAATATAGGCATACTACAATCCATAAGTTTTCTGTAAAGTAGGGGAAGCGCATATTTAAAACTCTGGCACATAGGTGTAGATAATGAAGATTAGTGCGAAAATCACTTTTTTTCTCATTGTCATTTTCTTTTTAGTCTCGTTATTTTTAGGCCTCTTAGCTGTTATCAGTATGTTTGGCAGCCAGCAAGATAACCTAAATATATCCAAAAATGAGATTCTCGAAACAAGCAGAGAGTTAATAAGTAAGACAGCCGTTATTTTCTTCCGGCTTCTCGATAATAGAATTCAGGATAACGCTTCACTGTCTACTCAGGATATCTTGAGGATTATTAATGAGGTTGAACCATCGAATTCCGGGGACATAGTAGTTATGGAGATAGAGAAGAGAGCTTTCTTTAAAGGATATGATTCTCCAAAGATAAGCGCATTACTTGACAAAAATACGGTTGATCACTATTTAGCTGAGATGATATTAACACGCAATAAGGATTTCTATCTTGACAATTACGAGAAATTTCACGCCGATAAAACAGGTTTAATCACTCCTGTGATAGCCCAATTTAGAATTTACGATTCTTATGGATTAATTGTGGGCTATGGCAAGGTTATGGCCACAACAGCGGTTCGGATCGGGTTTATGAAGAAAAAGAACGCCGAATATTTTAGGCTCTATGCGGTATTTTCTTTGTTTATTTCTATCTGTGCGATAGTAGTAGCAGCGTTGCTATCGATACGCTTCATGAAGGTTTTTCTTATTAATCCGCTTAAGCAGATAGGGAGTGTGGTTGGCGAGGTGGCCAAAGGCGATTTGAATGCGCGGATTGTTATAAAATCAAAGGATGAAATTGGAGACCTGGCAAAGGCATTTAACGGGATGACTCAGGATTTACAGAAAACAACTACTTCCGTAGCAAATCTAAATAGAGAAGTCGTCGAACGTAAGAAAGCAGAGGAAAACCTGCGCATGGCAGAGGAACGATACAGGATGCAGTTTGAAGGCGCGGTGGACGGCATCTTCATAGCCAATGCCGCAACAGGCATTTTAATTGATTGTAATCCCGCAGGAGCAAAATTGGTAGGCAGGAATAAATCAGAGATCGTGGGCCAACATCAAAAAATCCTTCATCCCAAGGAAGCAGAAGATCTTAGTTTTAGCAGGACCTTTGCAGAACACCGTACGGGAAAATTAGGGCAGACTCTGGAGACACGGATTATTACCAAAAATGGGGATATCAGGGATGTGGCAGTAACAGCTAATCTTATGGAAATCGGGGACAAGAAAGTGCTGCAAGGCATTTTCCGCGACATCACCGAGGGCAAAAAGGCAGAAGAGGAATTGAAGAAGGCATATCTTAAACTACAGCAGGCGCAGGACCAGCTTGTTCAGGCAGAAAAGCTGAACGCAGTAGGCCAGTTAGCAAGCGGCGTGGCACATGAAGTCAAAAATCCGTTAGGAATAATATTGCAGGGAGTAAATTATTTAGAAGCGAGCGCCGTTATCACAGCTGAAAAAAATACGTCCGAAATTCTTCAGATAATGAAGAATAGCATCAAAAGGGCCGATACTATTATACGAGCGCTTGTCGATTTTTCAAAAGCATCTATATTAGATATAAAGCCGGAAGATATAAATTCTGCATTAGATAGCTCTTTAGAGTTAATACAGCATGAGTTCAGATTGGATAATATTAATGTTATAAAGAAGATGGAGAAAAGATTGCCTAAAGTTTTAGCCGATAGAGTAAAGATAGAACAGGTTTTTATTAATATATATTTAAATGCGATTCAAGCCATGCCTCATGGCGGGACACTCTTTATCCATAGTTATCTAATGCAGTTAAATAAACCAGGAAATGGAGTGGGGGGAAGGGATGAGGATCGTTTTAAGCTTAAGGAGGAAGCGGTTATTGTTGAAATAGAAGACACAGGCGTTGGCATACCAAAAGAGAATCTAAAGAAAGTCTTTGACCCATTTTTTACTACGAAAGGGCCTCGCGATGGAGCAGGGCTGGGGCTGTCGGTCACAAGAAATATAATCGAGATGCATCAGGGGCTTATTAGAATAGAAAGCGAAGAAGGCAAAGGCACCAAGATTACCATAACCTTAAAGATAGCGGCAGGCAAATAAGATGAAAAAAGAAAGTAAAGACCATTTGAGATGAAAAAGATTTTGATTATAGATGATGAAGAAGACTTCACCAAACCGGTAAAATTAAATCTTGAAGCGATCGGAAAATATGTGGTTAGGGCGGAAAACAAGGGGGCGCTTGGCCCTTCTGCCGTCAAGCAGTTTAAGCCAGATATAATTTTGTTAGATATCTTGATGCCGGATATGGAAGGAAACGAAGTAGCTTATCAGATAAAGAGCGATAAAGATACAAAGAACATCCCGATTGTATTTTTAACTGTAATTGCCAAAGAAGATGAAATAAAGAAGGAGGGCACTTATTTGTAGCTAAACCAAAGCTTATTCGCATTATTGAGGAAAATATAAGGTGAGGGCCTAAGCTTTCGTGAAGGGGAGAATTAGGCCAAAAAAGCTTAATTTTATTATTGTGATTTTACGGATAGCAGGAAATGGAGACTATGAAAAAAAATAAAATAATGATTATTGACGATGAACCAGATTTTCTTCTTATAGTAAAATTAAATTTGGAAAAAACGGGCAATTACGAGATTTTGACTTTATCGGACGCAAGAGAAATTATAGCTCAGTTACACTCCTTTAAGCCGGATGTTATATTGCTGGACCTTCTTATGCCGCAAATAGGAGGAATAGAGGCTTGTGAAATGATAAATAAAGATTCATTAGGAAGAAACATACCCATTATCATCCTTTCTGCCCTGGAGAAAAAAAGCGATAAACTCATGGCGTATAAAGCAGGGATTGTAGATTATGTGATAAAACCCGTAGAAATAAATGAACTCATTGCCAAGATAGAAAAGGCCTTGAAATTTAAGCAGTAAAGGC
>MHFD01000032.1:25361-26768 GCA_001804045.1 Omnitrophica bacterium RBG_13_46_9 | reverse complement strand
CGAGCTAATCTGAGATTGCCACCCCTCATGGCCTATATATTTTATTGCGGTATTCGGGACTCCCTTCGGTCGCGCTCCGCTTACCTAAAACAGGGTCGCTCGCAATGGTAATATGACCCGAACTCGAATCGCCCTTTTCAATTGCCAAATCATTCCCGCTGTGGTATCTTAATGTCGATTAAAAAGACAATTCTCAAATGCTGAAACATTCCACTACAAAAAAGATAGACACAGGCAAAGACCATCCGCTTGGCGCGACATTATATAGAGACGGCGTAAATTTCGCTATCTATTCAAAAAACGCCAAAGCGGTCTTCCTTCTTTTGTTTGACAGACCCGGCGAAAAACCCGTTGATATAATCGAACTTAAGCGCAATGCCAAAAATATATGGCATACGTTCGTGTATAGTCTGAAGGCCGGCCAACTCTACGGCTTCAAGGTAAAAGGGCCTTACGACCCGAAGATGGGTCTTCGGTTCAATGAGAACAAATTCCTCATAGACCCGTACTCGAGGGCCCTGACAGGCAAGATTGTCAATAAAAATGACCTCCTTTTTTCCTATGACCCGGATTCCGGTCTTGATGATCTTTCTTTTGACGACCGGGACTCCACCGCCATAATGCCGAAGTCGATCGTCATCGACGACGATTTTGATTGGGAAAAAGACGAGTCCCCCGACACCCCCCTGGAGAAATCGATCATTTATGAAGTCCATCTCAAAGGATTTACCGCCCACCGTTCGTCAGGAGTCAGAAAGAAGGGCACATATCTCGGATTTATCGAGAAGATACCCTATCTTAAGGAACTCGGCATAACAGCCGTCGAGTTCCTGCCGCTACAGGAGTTTTATACCGAGGATTTTCTCGTCAAAAGAGGGCTTACAAATTACTGGGGATATAACACCGTGGGTTTTTTCGCGCCTGAATCCTCTTACTCCTCCGACCCTTCCTCAGGCGCGCAGGTAAAGGAGTTCAAGACACTCGTCCGTGAGCTGCATAAAGCGGGAATTGAGATCATAATGGACGTCGTATATAACCACAGCGGAGAAGGCGATGAGTTAGGGCCGACGATATGTTTCAGGGGTATAGACAACCCCTCATACTACTGCCTTAAGGGGCCGGATACCGAACCCGGCCGTTTTTACGTCAACTATTCCGGCTGCGGTAACTGCCTGAACGTCTCGGACCCGAACATGGTGAGGTTTATAGTGGATTCGCTGCGTTACTGGGTGGAGGTGATGCATGTAGACGGTTTCAGGTTTGACCTTGCCTCCATACTGGGACGCGAGGACGGCAATTTTACCAGTGTGGCGCCTTTTTTTAATGCGGTCGGAGAGGACCCCATTTTAAAAAGAATCAAGCTTATAGCCGAACCGTGGGATCTCGAAACATATCAATTGGGAAGAT
>MHFD01000032.1:24496-25299 GCA_001804045.1 Omnitrophica bacterium RBG_13_46_9 | reverse complement strand
ATGAAAATGATTCGTGGAATTGCGGCGTTGAAGGGGAAACGGGCGACCCGGCCACGTTGAAATTGAGGCGGCAGCTTGTAAAAAGCTATATGTGCTGTGTCCTTTTCTCCCCGGGGACCCCCATGTTGATGGGCGGGGACGAATTTTTGAGGTCGCAAAAAGGCAATAATAACGCCTATTCCCAGGATAATGAGATAAGCTGGTTTGATTGGGACATGGCGGATAGAAATTCCGATATACTGAAGTTTTTTAAACAGGTAATCGCGATGGTCAAGGGGTATAAAGGGCTGCAAATGAGGAAATATCACACCGCCTGCCTCCCTTCGGAACTGGCCCGTTTTAATTATAGATGGTTCGGCAAAAATCTCGATGAACCCGCCTGGGACGACCCCGCGGTGAAAACAATATCGTTATATCGTAACGCCATGGAAAAGAGCGGCAGGGAGTATGATTTCTTCGCTATCCTGAATGCCGACCCCGATTCCCAATGCGTGAAGCTTCCCGGGCTTAAGGATAACAAAAAGTGGCACCGCAAGATCGATACCAGCCTGATTTCCGGTGAAGACTTCATGGAGCAGAAAAATGAGGTGCTTATAGACCCGCCCGGATTCTATATCGTAAATCCGCATAGCATGGTTCTTCTCATAGGCCTATAATTTGCGCACCTATTTTGCGTGGTCCCTTCGCCGCCATTCAGGGTGTATTTCCACTGCTCCAAAGAACCGTGAACCAGGAGGCATGAGCTCCTTTATATTCCGTTGACAGCAAATTCCACGAAGCGTATAATTTTATGCATGATGACA
>MHFD01000032.1:24326-24450 GCA_001804045.1 Omnitrophica bacterium RBG_13_46_9 | reverse complement strand
AGCTATCCCGACCCGATTTATAATTGCCTGTGTATAAATTATAGGGTGAACCCAAAAGTCAAAGAGAAAGGAGATGATATAAAATGGCAAAATTCGTGATGTTCGGGAGATATTCTAAAGAAGC
>MHFD01000032.1:19694-24169 GCA_001804045.1 Omnitrophica bacterium RBG_13_46_9 | reverse complement strand
AGCCACCGCTGTAAGGCGGTGGAGCTTCACTTCCGTAACCTCACTAGATATTTAATCCGCCTTCGCGCCTGCCTCGCCGGCAAGGCGGGGAATTTCGTACCTCTTAAGGGTGGGGATGCCCGCCAGCGATAGCTGGCGAGGTTTCGCCGTAGGCGGAGGTAGCGAAGGGAATTCCGCTTGCTTCTCGGCGCTCGCCTCTCGGCGAAGCCGAGGGAAGCCGTGTGTTTTGGCGAGGTTTTCCGCCGGTATTTTTGTGCGGCAAAACCTCGCCACGCGAGAGCAGGGCAGGTCGCTTAAGCCAAAGTGAAGAGAAAGAATCTACGGGTGTCCTCTGATAAGTTTGAGGATGTTTCGAACACTTCGACTGCGTTTTAGTATTCGAACCATAAACCCGTGGAGCCTCGAAAATGACAATTTTTGTATTATTACCGTTATCGTTCTTTGTTTTCATCTTTTTGATATTGCGGAATAACGGGGAAAACGGCATAAGGCACGCTATATTATCGACGTCAATTATCTATGGCGTATCACTGACTTTCATTACGGAACTCTTCAGCATTTTTAGATTGATCACTAGAGGCTGGATATCGGCAGCATGGGCATCAGCTTTTATTATAGCAGGATATGTTTTTATCAAATACAACAAAAAAGCCCGTCATCCACTTAATGTCACCCGGATCCCCCGATTCCTGATATTATTAATATGCCTTATTGCCTTTATCGTTGCTGCTGTAGGGTTGATCGCATTAGTCGCCCCACCCAATACGTGGGATTCCATGACATATCATATGCCCCGGGTGATGCATTGGATCCAGGACCATAGTGTCGCTCATTACCCCACTTCTATGACACATCAACTTTTTATGCCCCCCTGGGCCGAGTTCGCTATAATGCATTTTCAGATTTTAACCGACGGGGACCGGTTGGCCAATTGCGTCCAATGGTTTAGCATGATAGGTTGTATTATAGGCGTCTCCCTGATCGCTAAGCAGCTCGGGGCCGGGCTTCGAGGTCAGATATTTGCGTCTGTTATCGCGGCAAGCATTCCAATGGGGATCCTGCAGGGTTCCAGCACACAGAATGATTATGTTGTATCTTTTTGGCTGGTATGTTTTGTATATTTTGCCTTAAGGATTAAAAAAACCAGGACAGGGCTTGCCGATTTTCTGCAGACCGGGATTAGCCTGGGACTAGCTATACTGACCAAACTGACCGCTTGTTTTTACGCGCTTCCATTTTTCTTTTTGCTTTTTTGGTTTCTGTTAAAACGTTTTAAATCTAAATCCTGGAAACCGCTTGTTTTAATTATCGCCATTGCTTTGGTCATAAATATGGGCCATTTTTCACGCAACGCCGCCCTATCCCGATCGCTCGCTTATGGCACAGCGGCCAAGCAGAGGGTCGTAAACGAGATATATGGGTTTCAGTTCCTAACATCGAATATAATAAGGAACGCGGGTCTACATCTTGTTATGCCGGCTAAAAGGGTAAGAGATAAAATGAACATGGCAATAAAATCGTTGCACGGAATGCTGGGGATCGATATGAATGACCCAAGGATAACGCTCCCGCAGCCCGTAAAATATACCGGTATAACCAGAATAAGTTTTGGCGAAGATAATACCGGCAATCCGGTTCATCTTGCGCTCATATTGTTGACTCTAGTATTTTTAATGACGTCGAGAAGCTTAAAACCAAAAGCGGACGGCGTTGCGTACGCGGTAGTGAACTTAGCCGCCTTCGTATTGATCTGTTTTACGGTCAAATTCGACCCCTATCAAGGCCGTTATCATTTGCCGTTGTTTGTTCTTATGAGCGCGCTTGCGGGAACTGTGTTAGCAGAGATATCATACAAACGAATTATGAACCTGATAATACTTATTTGTGTGTTTTATTCCGTTCCCTGGGTCTTCCGCGGTAATCCGCGCCCTCTGATCGGCGAAAAGAACATCTTCAATATGCCGAGAATCGAGCAATATTTCAGAACTAGGATATGGCTTAAAGATTATTATGTCGAAATGGCGTCTTTTGTGAAATCACGGCATTATTCGGAAATAGGATTATTGGCCGCAAAACCGTGGGAATATCCGCTATGGGTCGTTCTGGAAGAAGATCACATGCAAAAAATACGCATCGAATATGTAGGCGTAGATAATATATCCGCTAAGTTATGCGATACATATCCTTTCAAAGACTTTGATCCTCAAGCCATCGTTTCATTTTATGACGAAACCGCATTTGAGGACAAAAAAATATTTAACAAAAATATCTCATATATCCAGCAATGGTCGTCCGGGCCGTTAAAGGTATTTATAAGAGACAGGTCTCAATTCCCAGAGAAATAAAGTTTTTCCCTATTTAAAATAACGCCATTATCCATAACCCGGCGCATATTTACCCCCTCCGGCGCAGCCCGACCCTTTTTTATTCCCAGGGGCCTATATTGTTTTGCCGCGCCAAGAGATACTTTTGCGCCCCGCAGGCCGGCGGCGCATTCGCTGTTTTTCCGACCCGTCACATGGTCTTTTCATAGATATTGAATATCCCGATCCGGCCGGTTTTTTTAAAATCATTTTCTATATAAGCCTTTAAGACCGGAAAATGGGACAGTTCTTTTCGCGCCAGAGAATTTTCTTCGATGATCACGACCTCCACTTTATTTTTATTCAGGTCCTCTACGATCCACTTGTCCAGATAAGGGTCGTAACGGGTATGCGTCACCCCGTAATGAAACCATAGGAAGGGTTGCGGAGAAGGAACGTCAAGCAGCCCGTAAAAAATAGTAAATGTATGAAAAATAAAAAAATTTCTGTTTTTTGCCCTAAGATAATCAAGAAGGTCGGTTATATCTTTTGCCTGAACGTCTCTGCCATCGGATGTCTTTGTAGGCTGCGCCCACTTAAGGCCCTTGAGCCTCTTTTCCGAGAAACACCGCTTATATTTAGACCTAACCACCCCTTCCTGAACGTATCTTTCCAGGGACACGTCCAGCCCTCTTATGAACAGAAACCCGCAGGATAAGGCGGACATGTAGATTGCGGACGCCAATGCCGCTTTTGCGATATTTCGGGACAATTGATTTTTTATTGATGCTGACACAAAACCGAACAAGCGCAGCAATAGGCCCGTGCCGATCGCAAAAATTACGCCGCAAAAGATATTTCCTTCCTCCGGCTGGTTATTTGTGGTGTAAATGAAAATATTTTGGAAGAATACAAACCATATGCATATTATGCATGACAGGAAAAGCCGCCTCCAGACATCTTTATTGTTTTTGAAATTTCGGATATAGAGAAAAGATACAAAAACCGCGATAGAAACAAAGGCCAGATTAATCAGAGACCAAATCATGTGCCCTTCCACAAAAAATAGATATTTAAAGAACGTCGCCGCGCCCTTGACGAATAATCTATGTTTTCCGACGATAGAAGGTATTGCAAGACAGTACCAGACAAAATTTTTTGGGTCTGAATAAAAAACTAACCACAGAGAAAATACCGCCAGAGCGCCCGCAAAGCCGCCAAAGAAAGACAATATACTGTAACCGGTCTTTTTCAAGTCGGGCATATAGAGCGCGATCAATAACAGGATATATAACGGCAGGATAAACAGGCCGACATTTTGTTTGCCGAGCCAGGAAAGGAACGCAAATCCACCGGAGATCATTAAAAGCAGGCTGTTGCTGGCTGAATGGCGTTCTTTGGTGGATAAAGTGGCCAAAATAGCGGTTACGGCTATGAATGAAAGGAAAAATGCCATCTGCTCTGCCCACGGGGTCCCGAAAGGCGGGAAAAACCACGCTGCCGTTAATATCCCTCCCAGGTACCAAATAAATCTGTAATAAGGGAAAAGCCGCTTAAGTATTAGCATACCGCATGCCACCGCCAGGACATTGATGGCCGCCGCGCATAATATATACGAAAAATAACTGACTCCAAAAAACTTGAAAAATACGGCTTGGACCGCAAAGACCGCCAACCCGTAGGGCATTACAAAATCTTTGTATGGTATCTGGCCGTTAAGGATCCTGTAACCCGCATCAAAGACTATGGATTGATCATATGCATTAAAACCCCTTTTCCCTGACTCGAAACACAGATAGAATGAAAATATAAATATGAGCGCTGTTATAATTATATGAAATATTTTATTTGAGCAGTATTTTACGGCTAGGGCCAGGCATATGAGAAAAGGGAATATGCAAAAAAACCTGATCAGCAATCTAGTCGCTATGTTGAAATAATATTCAAGCGGATGCGTTTCCTGCCCCACAATGATTTTGTTCAGGAACTCTATGGACCTGCCTTCGTAGATGGCCACGATCAGATGAAAACCAAAAAGGGTAAGCAATGTATAGACCAGCGCCGTGCATAAAAATAGAGTATAGACAGATATAGCCAGTACCCTGTCTTCCTCGAGCTGTTTTTGAAGCATGAGGGACTCCCGCCCGGTTTATATGATTTCCTGCGATATCC
>MHFD01000032.1:18538-19678 GCA_001804045.1 Omnitrophica bacterium RBG_13_46_9 | reverse complement strand
AAGCGACCTCCCGGGTATCGTTATGTTATTATGGCCAGCGCATACCGGTCTGAAGGTCAAATTAAGTATACCTGCTGGCGTTTTTTATATCAAGGTTATTTTCCCGTTAAAATGCAAAAATAACGCGAAAACACTCGCCTTTTCGCTTGACTATATTTGTGCAGAAGCGTATTATTGAAACGGACAAACCAGCATTCGGCAAAAAAGCATGTATTATCGCACGCATATCAAAGAGTGACGCTTTTCTGTAATCACAATAAGATGTAACGGAATGTAACACGGCAGTTCAAAAATACACAAATCCTTAAAAAATGTTAAAGAATATGCTTGATAGATACCTGTTGCGCCATCCGTCCGCCGTAGATATTCTAAAAAATATATTCTCGAATAGACTATTGATAAATAGCAGGCTGTATCAGAGCCATGTCCTCAAAAAAGCGAATAAATATGCCCGAAAATATCCGCAAGGGATAAAAGGCGTGGATATAGAGACCACCTTGAATTGCAATGCCAGATGCGTCATGTGTTATCATAGCTCAAAACAACTATCCGGCACCATGAATATGGATCTATTCAGGAAAATAGTGGATGACTGTTTTGATAACGGAATAACCACTGTAGGTCTAAGCGTCTACGGGGAACCTTTAATGGACGCGTATCTTTTTGAAAGGATCGGATATTTGAGGAAATATGATATGGAATACGGGTTTTTCACAAACGGGTATCTCTTAGACGAGAAAAAAGCGTCCGCACTGTTAGAATTAGGCGGATTGAAAAAAGTGAATTTTTCGGTATGCGCGTATGACAAAGACATATATGAGCGGATCATGGTCGGCCTAAAGAGGGACGTGACATATAAAAATATACTGAATTTCCTGAGTTTAAAGAAAAAATTTAGGCGGGATAATCTCATAGTGTCGATTTCAGGCGTTAAGCTAAATGCGAACAGGAAAGATATGAGAAAGTTCGTGAGGTTCTGGCAGAGACAGAAAGGCGTAGATTATGTCATAACCGCCGATCTATGGAACAGGGTGGGAAACGGTATCGCGGATGATATCGGTAAAATAGGCAAGATGCATAGCAAAGATAACCGGCTTACGCCCTGTAAGCAACTTTGGGGTTCTGTTTATGTCTATTTTG
>MHFD01000032.1:13402-18377 GCA_001804045.1 Omnitrophica bacterium RBG_13_46_9 | reverse complement strand
GTTTGTTCCTGATAAAATTTCGGATAAAAAACGGATCGTAATACGCGCTCCACATGGACCTTGTTTTTACTTCTATGGGAGTAAAGCCGAAAAGCTTCAATGCGTTGGTCAGAGATTCCTTTGTAAACCCTAAAACGTGCTCCGGCATGTAAAGACTGCAAAGCATGCCGGGTCTGTAATGTGTGTATTTTGCTATCAGGTTACGCAGAAGGAAGCTTAGGGGTTCTCTGTGAGGCGTGTGTATGACCAGTATCCCGCGGTGTTTCAGTTTAGAGGACAGGTTTTGTATAAACTCAGCCGGCCTATCGATATGTTCCAGGACGTGATGACAGGAGATCACGTCTATGCTTTCATCCGAAACATCTTTCAGTTCTGCATAATGGGTATCTAAAAATTTTTTACCGATCGAGACGGCCGGCGCGGAGACCTCGACGGCCCGGGCGTCCCATCCTTCTTCGCATGCGACCTTGCAGTAATAGCCGAAACCCGCACCGATGTCCAGGAGTTTCTTTCCGTGGCTGTATTTACCGATATGCGCGAGCTGCTTTTTTATTTTATTCCTTCTGATCCTCAATTCATAGTCAATGTCTGATTTTTCCCATCTGTCAGCATAGCAATGATAATTCTGATAATCCGCTTTTTTAGTTTTTTCACAATCAAAAAAGGCCACTTTGCAGCTCAGGCATTCATAAATAGTATGGGAATTTCTAATACCCCATACTTTATTCTGAATATCCGAACATACAGGACACGAAACCATTCCTTACCCCTCTTTTTCCGGTATAAGCGACTCTTTTAATATATCATATAAACATTAAAAGTGCAAAACAATGCGGCTTGGCTTTACCGGTCTATGTGACCCCGCCGGACATGATTCTTATTCGATTGAAACTCGCATGCCGTTGCGTTATAATCAAATAGAATGCCGGAGTAAATATCCGGAATATTCGGTTCCTGGTGTTCGATTATGCGTGCCGGAGGGTGCCAAATAATAAATGGATGCGCTACTGGTAAACCCTAAATATTCAAAAGCAAGAATCAGCAATCTAATGCCTCCGCTTGGATTGGCATATATCGGATATATGTTGGAAAAGACGGGCTTTTCCGTACAGGTATTGGACCTGGAAATCAAACCCGATAATTTCGACCTCTATACGTATATCGGTAATCTCGCTCCCAAAATCGTAGGTATAAGCGGTACGTCGCATTCCAGATTTGAAAGCTTCGCAATAGCCAGGGTAGCCAAACAGGTTTCGCACAAAATCTTTACGGTCTATGGAGGCTGCCATGCCACCTTTACCGCGGAAGACACATTATCGCATATCAGAGATATAGATTATATAGTCCATGGTGAAGGTGAGGTGACCTTTCTCGAGCTTGCCAACTCTCTTCTTTTTAAGAAAGGGACCGTTGATGATATAAAAGGCATAAGCTTTCGAAAGGATAGCAGGATCATCCGGACCGCGCCCAGAGAAAGGATTGCTGATTTGGACAGTGTCGCGTATTCAAGGCATCTTTTGGAGATGGAAAAATATGATCTAAAACTTGATTTTTTGGACGTACCCGCCATGCTTGTTATAACTTCAAGGGGATGCCCGTATAATTGTAATTTTTGTTCGGCCAGCGCTATGTTCGGCGCTACGCATACCACGCGTTCCGCGCAGAATATTGTAAATGAGATACAATATGGCATAGATAAGTATGGCATAAAGGGGATCAAATTTTTTGACAGCACCCTGACCCTAAACAAAAAACACATCTTATCCATAATTAAGGAGATGAAAAAGAGGAATTTGTGTCTTCCGTGGGAATGTGAAATACGGGTTGATACGGTAGACAGGGCATTATTGAGGTCCATGAAAGAAGCGGGGTGTTACTACGTCGACTTTGGGATTGAATCCGCAAGCGAAAGGGTCTTGGATATTATTGGCAAGAGGATCTCTATAAAAGAAGCGATAGATGTATTGAAGTGGTGTAAGGAATTTGACATAAAGACCAAGGTGTTTTTCACTTTCGGCCACCTGGGAGAGACTTGGCGCGACGCCATGATGACAATAAAATTTATCGATAAGTATTTGAATTATATCTCTAAACCGGCTATGATACGACAGGTCAAGATCTTCCCCGGAACACGGCTGGAAAAGTATGCCAGAGAAAATGGACTATTACCAAGGGACTTTTCTTGGTCGGAACCATTCGATCGCATCAAAGCGGAATTCATGCCTACTCATAGCGTTCCCATAGTGATGCAACCCGCTTTTGGCATTAAAGAATTAAAAAAGGTGTATCTCGCGAAAGAACGCATATTAAGAAAACTATGCAGAAGGGATAATAAACTACCCCGGCATGCCCAGTGACCAAGATATTGACAATACCTATTTATTTAAGTTATAATCAGCGCATATGAACGATTTACCGCGCCCATTTGTTTCGGTGGTTATACCGGTTTTTAATAACGCCAGCCGCCTGAGAAAGTGTCTGGAGGCCCTGGAAGCTCAGACCTATTCTAAGGACCGATACGAGGTCATTGTCGTTGATAACGCCTCAGACGAAGATGTCAAGAAAGTAGTCAACCAGTTTGTTAAAGCAGTTTTTACTCGCGAGGATTACCCGTCCTCTTACGCGGCAAGGAACAAGGGTATTTCTATAGCAAAGGGGGAAGTCCTGGCTTTTACCGATTCGGACTGCATACCATTCCCGGATTGGATTGAAAAAGGCGTAGAGAATCTCCTCAGGTCGCCTAAACGCGGACTCGTCGGGGGTAAAATAGAAGTTTTTTTCAAACACCCGGACAGGCCGACAGCGGTGGAGCTGTATGAAAGCGTCTCGGCTTTTCAACAAAAGGCATATGTGGAAAAGAAAAGATATGCGGCGACGGCAAACATTTTTACGTCAAGAAACGTTCTGGAAGACGTGGGTTTTTTTAAACCTACCCTGAGGTCAGGCGGAGACGGTGAATGGGGAAGGAGGGTCTTTTTCGCCGGTTATGAACAGGTCTACGCGGACGATACGCGCGTAGCCCACCCGGCGAGATATTCTTTCTCGCAGCTTTACAGAAAGCACGCCAGGGTGTGGGGCAGCCGTTACGAAAAAGAAAAAGACAACCCCCCCACGTTCGGGAGCCTTATCAGAAATATAGCGCATAAACCCATCCGTTTAAACGAATTATTTCGGATCTTTTCAGACAGAAAATTACGCGGTTTTAGGCAGAAAATAAAAGTCGTTTTCGTGCTCTTATTTCTAAGATGCGCGCATATATGGGAGATGATACGATTACAGCTATTGGGCGGAAAACCCAAAATATATTAGAGAAAGAAACGCGTATGGCCAAAAAGTATCCATACTGGCATTGCCGACATGCAGGGCCTGATGTATAAAGGAAGCAACAAGGTATAGCCAATCTTAATTACCCCCATGCGCATACCTTCGCCACGGAATATAACCTCCTGGACGCCATGATCAAAGACAAAATAAAAGATACAAATATTTATAAACAGACGGCCTTACTTGTCACCATTTTTAGGATAATGGACGTAAGGATCACATATTTTATCGTTCAGGCGTTTTCATCTTTGCTGATAGCGTTTTTAGACGGAGTCAGCTTAGGACTTTTGGCCCCTCTGGCAAAGGGCATTATAGAAAAAAACTTTACTTTCCTAAAACACACGCCTGTTTTTAAAGTTGTCATCGCGCGCTTTCCGTCGCTAGTAAACAGTACATCCTATACGACCCTATTTGTATTCATCGTTGTGATTATTTTTGTCATGGTACTTATAAAAAACATCCTTGAATATATTTTCAGACTGTATCTTTTTTACAATAGAGGGAAATTTTCTGTCAACATGCAGACATTCGTATTTGACAGATATCTGAGTTTCGGAAAATTATTTTTTGACAGAACAAGCCAAGGGCATATCCGTAAAATACTCTCCTTTTCGGATGAGACCACGTCTCTCTTGGATATTATAAGCAGGGTAATTAAGACCCTCTTCGCCTTAGGGGTGTATCTAACCATGATGTTTATAATCTCCTGGAAGCTCACGATCTTTTTGGTACTTGCGTTCCCCGCTCTTTATGTTTCTGTGAGATGGATTTTTAAAAAGATCAAATGGATATCACAATTGCAGACTGAAACCATGCTGAGACTTAACCGGGAGCTTTTCAACATATTCTCCTCAATAGCCCTTATCAAGGCCTATAATAAAGAAGACGAGATAAGAAAGAAGTTCAGCAATGTTATAAATAAGCTGAGAAGACTCAACTACAATATGCATAAAAAATACAGTCTGATAGACCCCCCGCAAAAGATAATAACCGCCATATTTCTTCTACTTTTGATTTCGGTAGTGGGGTTTATATTCGTGAAGACCGGAACAAAAAATGCGCCGGCGTACCTGGTATTCATATTGCTCGCCAGAAGGGCCATACCCGATTTCGGCAAACTCAATAATATAAGGGCAGCATTGGAGGAGGTAAAACCGCCGATAAAAAAGGTGGCTGAAGTCCTTGATAACAAAGGCAAATTCTTTATTTCTGAGGGAGAGAAAGTATTTAACGGTCTGCAAAGAAGTATCGAACTCCGTAATTTAAGTTTCTCCTACCACCATAACATACCGGTCTTGAAAAACTTAAGTTTTTCTATCGAGAAGGGGAGAATAACGGCGATAGTGGGCCCGACCGGCGCGGGCAAAACTACGATCATCAACCTTATTATGCGTTTCTATGATTGTTCGCCGTCAACTATTTTTGTAGATGGTACTGACATAAGAGAATTTACGTTAAAATCTTTAAGAAACCGCATGGCCCTTGTGGATCAGGATATCCTGGTCTTCAACGACACCCTGAAGAACAATATTACGTTCGGGATGAACGGAAGTATCGGCTGTGATCGGTTAATGGATGTGGTAAAGAAAGCGAGACTCAACGATTTTATCATGAAACTTCCCAAGGGCTTTGATACAGAAGTAGGAGATAG
>MHFD01000032.1:11444-13384 GCA_001804045.1 Omnitrophica bacterium RBG_13_46_9 | reverse complement strand
GGGAGAAAAGCAGAGGGTATCGATAAGCCGAGCCCTTCTTAAAGATCCCGAGATATTGATATTGGATGAGGCTATGAGCTCACTTGACAGCACGACAGAAAAACTCATACAGAACGCCATCGAGGAAGCCATAAGGGACAGGACCACGATAGTCATCGCTCATAGGTTTTCGACAATAAAGCATGCCGATAAGATTATTGTTATAGAGGACGGAAGGCTTATCGAAGAAGGCGCGTTATGCGAACTTCTTGAGAAGAAGGGCAGATTTTATAAATACTGGGAAGACCAAAAGTTTTATTGATGTTTAAAAAATACCTACCGTATATCCGCACAGAGTTAAGGAAAATATTTAACGGGAAGATCATTGCCGTAAAGGGAAGGGGCGGCATGGGCAACCGGATTTCGGCCGTACTGACCGGCATCGTATATTCGCGATTGACCAAAAGGCGCCTCATAGTGGATTGGCACGATCTTACATACTCAAAAAGAGGGATCAACGCTTTTCATCAATTTTTTACAAGCCCTGATGTGGATAAAAAGTTAGAAATCCCTTATACCACCTCAATAGCTCCGTCTATCTGGCAGAATAGGCCGCGCAGGTCGATCAGCAGCATGATACGCTTATTCGGGCCGGATCACTACGATCCGCAGGAGTTCAAAAGACGGTATTCGATCGATCTCTCCAGGATCGACTATACCGAAGAGGTCTTAGTCATGTTTGGATACCGCTTTGATTGGCGGGAAATCCACGGGCATTTTGCGAGAGCTCCCAGGGAGTGGCGGAATCTTGATAAACTGTCCCTGATGAGGATGTTGCTTAAAAAACATTTGTTTCCCCACCCCAGCATCCAGCGCAAAGTCGATGAGTTTAAAACCAGATATTTTAAAGGTCCGGTCATAGGTGTTCACATCAGATATACGGATAATAAAGAACATCCCGAGAGGACGCCTTCCATCGAGAGGTTCCCTTATATCATCGACAGGTTGGTTGGGATAAGCCCCGAATCGCGCATATTTTTGGCGACGGATAATTTAAAAATACTCGAAAACTACCATAACAAATACAAGAACGTCATCACAACCGAAAAATGGCATCCGCCGGGCGGGGAAGAGCGTTTGCACAGTAACATAGAATGCCCTGACAGATTGCAGAACGGCATAGAGGCGCTTACCGACATGTATCTTTTAGCGCAGTGTGATTATCTGGTATATTCCAGCACATCGACATTCGCCAGGCTTGTAAGGCTTTTGTCATCCTTAGATGATTCGAGGATCTTTAACATCGAAAGATGGAAGATATTCGAAGACAGGCTTAAGACGCTGTCAAATACGCGGAGAAATCCATAAAAGTGGCGAGAAACATGGAGCCCATTCCGGACAACTCTTCTATTCTCCTCTGTCCCCTGGTCATGCATGACAAGTTCTATAAAGGTGTCATCTGGACACGCAGGCCGGATAATCTGGCGCTCAAACACCCCGATATAAAAAAATATTTTATAATAATATCCACAAAAGCCTCGGCGGGTTGGTGGCATACTTCGATAGAAGATATGCATGCGCTGACAGTGGATTCAGACGTAGAGGGATTTAGAAAAGAGTTTCCGGATCGCAGGTATTTTGTCCTGCACGATGACGATTTCATAAGCGAAGATAATTTCTACCCCGTCAACGCAGAAAAAGAGTACGATATCATTTTTGTTTCAAGGATGGTGCGGTGCAAGAGGCACGAGTTATTCATAAAGATTTTACGCATCCTAAAGGACGAGTATAGCCGGAATGTGAAGGCGCTGGTGGTCGTCGGCTACGGCCGTAAGGCACTTGGCATTTCCCATTTTTTTGAGGACCCCCTAGACCCAAAACAGACTTACCGCAATATAAAAAAGGGGATATACCCGCTTATTATGAGGACCCTCTATGGGCGGGCCATCGCCAACGGCTTG
>MHFD01000032.1:3782-11407 GCA_001804045.1 Omnitrophica bacterium RBG_13_46_9 | reverse complement strand
AGCTGCGCACGTTTTATGACAGATCGAAGATGTACCTTCAGCTCTCAAAATGGGAAGGCAGGAATCGGGCAGCAAAAGAAGCGATGCTTTGTAATATCCCTATAATGGTGATTAAAGATACGCCCACATCAGAGGTTTATGTCAATGAGTATACAGGGAGAGCGGTAGAGGATGCCCCCGCGGTCATAGCGCGGGAAATAATCAATATGCTGGATAACAATGGGTCCTATTCGCCGCGGGAATGGGTCTTAAGACATCGTCCGAGGTATAAGGCCTGTGAGAAAATATGGATGGAGATAAACTCTATGGATAAATATCCGGGCTATCCCGATATCGAAGACGCAAATAAAATCCGTACTCACTTTACAGACAATAAATACGATAATTATATCGATTTAAACAATTATAAAGGGCACATGAATAGAGAAGGCATATCGTATGAAGCGATAGCAGAAATCAGGGAAAGATTTAATGGATTTATTTAGGAGAAAGACAGAAAGACCGTCTATTTTTCGCGTCTCTACCGCGCCTTTTCGTCTTTTGCCGGATTTTCTGATTATAGGCGGGATGAAGTGCGGCACGGATTCGCTGTATTTTAACCTTATAAAGCATCCCAATGTCCACCCTGCTTTCATTAAAGAGACCTATTTTTTCTGTCATTATTATCACTGCGGACTCGAATGGTATCGGTCGCATTTTCCGCTTGCCCTGTGGAAGAAGGCGAACAGGATCATGAGCCGATCCTTTGTGACAGGTGAGGCGTCCCCCAAATACCTTTTTGATATGCACGTGCCAAAAAGAGTCTATCAGCATCTGCCGCGGGTAAGATTGATCGTCTTGCTGAGGAACCCCGTAGACAGGGCGTTCTCCCACTACAGGATGAGGGCGCGGAAAGGCGGAGACAGGTTATCCTTTGAGAAGGCTCTTGAGAACGAGGAGAAGCGTATACAGGATGACTTCCTGAAGAGATGTGAAAACGAGCATTACTCGGCCAAAAAATATTGGGTTTATTCCTACAAGGCAAGGGGCATTTATGTGGACCAGCTTAAGCGCTGGAACGAATACTTCAAAAGGGAAGACATGCTAATATTAAATAGCGAAGAGTTCGATGCCGATACCGAAAAGGTCTATTATAAGGTATTGGAGTTTCTGGGCCTGCCCCTCTGGAGGCCCAGGAGATTTGAAAAATTTAACGTCGCCGCCGGTAATTTAGAGATGGAAAAAAATACGAGAAAACGGCTGATAGAATATTTCAGACCCCATAATGAGCGTTTATACGAGTGGTTAGGCTACAGGTTTGACTGGGATAGATAGAAAATGGCTTCCGGATTGCGGACGACGGTCTGTAATTTGTGCCTTATTGGAGATGAAGAAAAGAAAGTTACGCATGGTCGCAAGATTGCGCAGGCTAAAGAGAAAGATAATCTTTATCCTAAGATCACCCACCGCCCCATTTCGCGTATTGCCGGATTTCCTTATTATCGGTGAGGCAAAATGCGGCACCACTTCGTTATATTATCACTTGATGAGACACCCGGATGCGATCCCGCCGCTGATAAAGGAGACCGATTTCTTCAGTCTTTATTATCACCGTGGGATTAACTGGTATCGAACGCATTTTCCGCTCAGGCTGGTAAAGACACTCGGCAGGATGATGAAAAAAGCCTTTATAACCGGAGAGGCGTCCCCCAAATACCTTTTTGATATGCACGTGCCAAAAAGAGTCTATCAGCATCTGCCGCGGGTAAGATTGATCGTCTTGCTGAGAAACCCCGTAGACAGGGCATTTTCCAACTACAGGATGAGAGTCAGAAAAAAAGCGGAAGAGTTATCCTTTGAGGAGGCCCTTGAGGGGGAAGAAGAACGCATAAGAGACGACTTCATAAAAAGATGTAAGGACGAACATTATCATCCGGAAAAATACTGGCGATGCGCCTACAAGGCAAGGGGCATTTATGTGGACCAGCTTAAGCGCTGGAACGAATACTTCAAAAGGGAAGACATGCTCATATTAAATAGCGAAGAGTTCGATGCCGATACCGAAAAGGTCTATTATAAGGTATTGGAGTTTCTGGGCCTGCCCCTCTGGAGGCCCAGAAGATTCAGAAAGATCAATGTCGGCAAAGATAATTTAAAGATGGAAGATAGCACAAGAAAGCGGTTAACAGAGTATTACAGACCGCATAATGAGCGTCTATATGAATGGTTGGGTTACAGGTTTGACTGGGATGAGCGATAGAGTAAAGACAATAATCTTTTCAGGCATTCGGCATGAAAACATTATCTTCCGGATTTTGCCATGGGAACTTTTGCCGGAAATGATACGCCAGCGCATAAAACCGGATATTTTATCAGCAACTCAAGCAATCCCATCGGGAAAATGATAATGTGGCTACCCGGTATCAGGGTCTGATACCGCCACTGCGTAATGTCTCGGAAATGTTCTATGCGCAGATCTGTTTAACTTAGCCCGTGTCAAGACGTTATATTCAGGCTATTATGAAAAAAATCATTATCTTGATGCCCTATTTCGGAAAATGGCCGCCGTGGTTTGAATTATTCATGCAAACCTGCGTATATAACCCTACGGTTTCGTGGATTTTTTTTACTGACGCGGATAGACCAGCGGAAAAATGCCAAAATGTCGATTTTGTCGGGATGGACCTTAAACAATTCAACTCTTTGTGCTCTGAAAAACTGGGTCTACAAGTACAGAAGAGAGCTTATTCGCTATGCGACTTAAGGCCGGCATATGGCAAGATATTTTCAGACCATATAAACGGATTTGATTTCTGGGGGCATAGCGACATAGACGTTTTTTACGGCAACATAAGGGCATTTTTCACAGAAGAAATCCTGAATAAATACGACATCATCTCGTCCAGAAACGGTATGCTGAGCGGGCATTTCACCATATATAAGAACGTTGAGGAAATTAACGCTCTTTTTAGAAAACTCCCTAACCACGAAATCCTTTTTACCGATAAAAGATACCTCCTTGTTGATGAAATCATCATGAGCGATTTGATTAGGCACAACAGGATGAAGGGTGTCTATTGGCAGAAGGAGATGGTGGCTGACCGGCGCAAGATAGAGGCGTTGCCTCGCGGGTGGTACTGGGCAAGAGGCGGAATCTATAATACAAGAGAGAATGACAAAGAGTATATGTATATACATTTGAAAAGCTGGAAACCCACCATGAAAAAAATAGAGGTCAAACGGCCTAACTACCTCGACGAATGGGTCATAACCAAAAAAGGAGTTTTTTATCCCAGGAAACAATTGTTAAAAAGTAAATCAGCGAGAAAAATCTACCGCAGGTTAAGCACCCTTACGATAGAAGCCCTAAGATACGCGGCGAGAAAAGTAAAAAAGGTAGAGATATTGCGCCAGTTCTTAGATATACTGGATGTAATGTCCCGGATAAGACCTGTGCCCTGGTACGCGGGTATAAATGCGAATAGATCGAATGGGCTTTACCTCGGAATATGCGCGACTTTCAAAAATAGGGCGCCGCATCTAAAAGAATGGATAGAATTCCACCGCATGTTGGGAGCTGAGCGACTTTATTTATATAACAGCCAAAGCGCCGATGATTTTATGTCTGTTCTAAGGCCATATATCCGCAAACGCATAGTCAGATTGTATGACATTAAAAACCCCTCCGGACGCGCAGCCGCCTATAGCCATTGTCTGAAAAATCACAGGAAAGAGGCTAGGTGGATCGCCTTTATCGACATTGATGAATTCTTGTTCCCTGCGCATGAAAGCTGTCTTCCGGACGCGTTAAGAGATTATGAACGTTTCCCGGCCGTGGGAGTCCATACTATCCTTTATGGCTCATCCGGCCATGCTAAAAGACCGGAGGGATTGACGATAGAAAATTACACCAGAAGGAGCGAAATAGATTTTCCGGAGAATGAATATATAAAAAGTATCGTCAATCCGCGGATGACGATATCGTGGAGCGCCAATGCGCATCATGGCATATACGCTGATAACGCCGGAGCGGTCGACGAGAACATGCATCTGATCGAAGAGCGTTTTTTTATCGACTTCTCTAACAGGGGCGGTTTCGGCGTATTTACCAAAAGCCCCGTATCTGTTGCGCGATTGAGGGTCAATAATTATTGTTTAAGATCGCTTGAAGAATATAAGGCAAGAAGGGGGAAGGGAAATAAGGTCAAGAGAGATATCAATAGGTTTTACAGATACGATAAATATTGCAATAAGACCGAGGATGTGATATTAAAGCGGTTTGTGCCGGAATTAAAGACCAGGTTAATGGACCCGTCTTAGTTTTTCATCCGCACACATGCCTAAAACCGCATAGAATGTGAAATAAACTTTTGCATGCCCTGAAGGAAATGAAAATATATTTTAATTCAAGACACTTTACGTCGGGTAAGAATATCGCGAGGTGCCCTTTTGTTTTATTGCTAGACAGGGATCAAATATGGCGGACCGCGGCATAACATATGTAGCGTGGGATGAAGGCATAAAAGAGGCGGAGAGATCCGCTCTATCGGCGAAAAAATTTGGCCTGAAGACATGCCTCATCGGATCCGCATACGCAGGAGACGTCTTTGATAAATTTATTATGACAGAGCAGGAGTTGAAATGCGCCGCTCAGAAAGTGTTTTTATACCACCTTTCTCCCTGGGCCGAGACATTATATATGGATTCGGATACGACGGTTCTTGGAGACCTGACTTTTGGTTTTGACATGGCCCGCAGGCACGGCATAGCCGTAACATTTGCTCCCGCCTGTTTCGTGAACTTTCACTGGGGCCTGAATAGAGAAAACCTTCCTCCGGAAGTGCCCGATTATAACGGCGGAGTGATCTTTTTTAAGAGGCGTCATCCGAAAATGAGGGATTTCTGGCGGTTGCTCCAAAAAGAGCTTGAAAGAGTCGACTGGGCCGATAAAAGACATAACCTTGTATATAATGATCAATCTATGCTGAGCGCGGTCCTGTATAAGAAAGGCTTAAACCCTTATGTATTGCCTCAAAACTGGAATCTCCGGCCGCAATACGGTTTGGTAAAAGGTTACGGACCCGTAAAAATATGGCATTCCAGATACCCCATACCGGAAGATTTTGATACCCAGCAAAGCGGCCGCTGGACGCTGGTAGTGAAAAATATACCCAAGGAAGGTAGCTGGCGTGCCCGTAATAGAGATAATGACAAAAATAGAATCTGAAGACGCGTATATTGCGATAACTCAATAATCAGGTGACTATTTTTTAAGGTGCAGCTAAATCCGTCCCGCACTTTATTTTGCTCGGCGGGATCCCGCTACAAAATAATAAAAGCGGGAAAATATTAGACAATATCTAAATCCGAATGGCCAAAACACCAACAGCTTGTTCCCCGTTTATTTTCATGAGTTTAGAACATTTGAATTTTGGATTTTGAATTTGTTTCGGATTTTCCACCAGAAGGTGGATCCGCCCAAACGATAGTATTTGGCGGAAGGATTTCGGATTTTCCACCAGAAGGTGGAGCCGTCCTCTGGCGGAAGTATTTAATGTATTAGGTAAGTATAAAAAGGCGTTACCCAATCACTTATCATTAACAGGTGCCCGATATAAGCATTAAGAAAACCCGCCGGTTTTGCGCGGGAGGAAATAAAGAATGGTTACGCACGGAGTGACATACGTTGCATGGGGCAGGTGCATAGAGGAGGCGGAGAGGTCTGCCGAGTCAGCAAAGATATTCGGACTGAAGACATGCCTCATCGCGCCGTCCTACAACGGCAATATATTTGACGAATTCGTGAAGACACGGAAGAAACTGACTATTCCGGCGGATAAAGCGCTTGTCCATGACCTTTCCCCCTGGGGCGTTACATTATATCTGGACTCGGAGACCATCATTCTCGGAGATTTAAAATTCGGTTTTGACATGGCGTTAAAACACGGCATAGCCTTGGCTATTGCGCCGGCCTGTTTTGCCAGGCATCACTGGAAGATAAAGACTATTCCCGAAGACCTACCTGATTACAACTCAGGCATGTTCTTTTTTAATAGCTACCACCCGAAGATGAAAGGATTCTGGAAGATATTCCGGAAAGAATTGGCGAACTGTTCGCGATATAGATGGAGGCGTGATAATGACCAGCCTGCACTCAGCGTCCTTTTATACAGACACGGGATCAATCCGTATGTGTTGCCTCAGAACTGGAACCTCAGACCGCAATACGGCATGACAAACGGATATGGACCCATAAAAATCTGGCACTCCAGGTGCCCGATCCCAAAAGATTTTGATACCGCGCAGAACGGCTGGTGGACATTGGAAGGCAGGGAACCGTTTTCGCGTCTATGGAAGGGGAGGATGAGTGAGTAACCTAGCCTGCGATAAAAAATCCGTGCTTGAAACTTTAAACATAGACCGGGTTTTAGACACAGATATTTTTATAGTATCATACCCCCGGTCCGGCAATACATGGATACGGTTTTTGATTGCCTGTATGATGCACCCCGATAAGACATTAAGTTTTCGCAACATAGACCGGTTCATACCCGATGTTTACAGGCACGCCGAATACGCCAATTCTATCAGCCCGCCGCGTTTTTTAAAAACACATCACCCTTTCTATGGCTGTTTCCCCAGGTTCATCTATATATATCGGGACGGAAGGGACGTTTTTGTTTCATATTATTTTTATATGAAACAGCGCAATCAGGTCAAAAACGGGTTTTCTGAATTTTTGAGAGAGAGATTAATCAGACACCCCAGATACTTGCATCCCTGGCACGAACATGTTTCTAAAGCACTAGATTTTGCAAATAAGTTCCCGGATAGGGCGCTTCTTCTGCGTTATGAGAAGATAGGCGATTTCGCGGTCGACTACGCATATAAAATAGCCGAATTCTGCCGGTTAGATGTCAGCAAAAAAGTCATAGAAAATGCGGTCAAGAAGACCTCTTTCGAAAACTTGCGGAAGGTAGAAAAGGAATACGGGCCTGAGATCGAGAAATACCCGGATGTCGACTTTTTCCGATCCGGCCGAACCGGGCAGTGGAAGGAGATATTTTCTGGATCCGATTCGGAATTTTTCTACTCGATAGCCGGACCGACGATGAAACGCCTAGGCTATGTCTGATAACAATTCGAGTTATGTAATAATGGCCGTCCGCCGCAGGAAATATCAGAAATTAAATCCAAATATTGGTTATTAAGGAAATGGCTTGATTTCGCTCAAAGTAGATGGTATATTTGTACACATATACATTACTACTTATCTCTATTTTATTTTAAGCCAAAATAAAATCAAAATAAGATCATGATTAAAACCACTCTTCAGACACGCCTTATCATCTTGATGATGGTATCTTCGATATTCCTGATCAGCGCATTTGCCCTGATACAGCTGAATAACCAACTGCATAGAGCGGCTGAATTTAATCTATATAGAGCAAGATTGAGCGCCCTTATAACAAGGAATAGCCTTCAGAACATAGTGTCTTCTCTTTCGTCGGAACAATCTTCGGGTATTTTTATTTCGGAAGTCAAGGACATATTTTCCTCGCTGATAGCCTCAGACGTTATTGAGGCCGCAAGTCTTTTGGATAAGGACGGAAATTCGCTGATTTCAGCAGGGACATCGAAGTCGG
>MHFD01000032.1:2687-3767 GCA_001804045.1 Omnitrophica bacterium RBG_13_46_9 | reverse complement strand
TCACGGTAATCATAGTGGCGGTAGGCAATATAATATTTGCAATTTTACTTTCCAAGGCTTTGATCTTGCCCGTTAAGCTTCTTAACCAGGCTACCAAGGATATAGCCGCCGGTAACCTGGAGCAGAAAGTTTCCATCAAGACGCAGGATGAGCTGGAAGAACTGGCCGAGACTTTTAACTATATGAGCGTTGAGCTTAAAAAAATGACAGCCAAAGCCGAAAATGCCAATCCGCTGACCAAGCTTCCCGGCAATATCGTTATACGCGAAGAGGTGGAAAAGAGGATAAGGCTGTGCGAGAAGTTCATTCTTATATATTGCGATCTGGACAATTTCAAAGCATTCAATGACAAATACGGGGTACACGCCGGCGACGAGGTCATCATGATTACGGCCAAGATTTTTAAAGAGGCGATAGCAAAAGAAGGTAAAGGGGATGATTTTATAGGTCACGAAGGCGGAGACGATTTCCTGTTGCTGAGCGCCCCCGAGCGCGCCGAGAACATAGCTAACTACATAATAAAAGAATTCGATAAGCGTATAGTAGATTTCTATTCAAAAGAGGATTTAAAAAATAATTTTATCATAGCCAAATCCAGGGAAAGCGGGGAAATGATAAAGGTTCCGATAATGACTATTTCTTTAGCCGGTGTTGCCAATACAGAACGAAAAATCGACTCATACGCACAGTTGACCAATATTGCGGCTGAAGTGAAAGGCGCAGCCAAGAAGAGCAAGGGCAGTAAATTACTGATCGACAGAAGAATGACGGATCTGGGCATGAAACACAGAGGCAAGATCAACCTTACTGCATAAAAGATATGCCGGAATTGCCGTTATCTTTTATCTAAGCCTTTGTCGTGAATAACGCGGTCTTCGATAAATAGCATCGAATAAGAAAACTGGAATAATTAGGAGAATTAAATGGGCAAAGTAGGTATTATAAGGGTGTTTTACAGATTTCGTAAGCTTATTGCCGCATTTGTTATTCTGGTGGGTTTCTTCGTTTACTACAATATATTCCGCATAGACCTTACTCTTGAGAATCTCAGATTTTCTCTCGAACAGACCGCCATGGCAT
>MHFD01000032.1:0-2674 GCA_001804045.1 Omnitrophica bacterium RBG_13_46_9 | reverse complement strand
TATAAACGGTTTTGACATGATATTAGCCCAGGCCGCGGTAAAAGAAGTTACGCCTGTTTCGATCAACGCCTTCGATTTCGGAAACCTGGAGTATGTAACGCGTATTGTGCGGTCCGGCACCCATTTCCAGCAGTTGGATAATATGAAGACCGGTTTGGATGCCGTTATAAAGGAGAAGGAGAAAAAGAGAGGGGTGATCCTTACCCTGCTTGATGTGATAAACAAACCTGTAAGAAGAGGCATGGAACGCCTGATCCGTTTTCCGCGCACTATTTTTTTGCCCAAACCACCTCCTGTCAAAAAATTGGGCGAGGCGAAAAGCATCGCCCTCTTGGAAGAGATAAGGGGCATAGAAAAAGAAGAGGATCTGCAGGACGTAGCTTTAAAATACCGTAAGTTAATAGAAGAATACGCCGAAACGGACAAGTTGCCGTTGCTGAAGTTAAGACTGGCTTATGCGTGTCACCGTTTGGGCGAATACGACGAGGCTTTGAAATTATACAAAGAAGTCGCGATTAACTATTACCCCAGCCAGGAAGCGAAGATAGCCGATATTCTTCTTAGCAGCCTGAAGAAAAAAGACATACTGCTGAAAGAAGCCAATTCACTGCTCATAAAAGCCGAGGGGGTGCCCCCGGACGATATAGAGACAAAGCAGCAGATTTTTCACAGGTTGGGGATAATATATACGCAGCTTTTTAACTTGGAACAAGCACGCAAATTTTTCAAGAGGGTTATCGACCTTAACCCGGAAAGCAATATTGCCGGCAAGGTGCAATTTAGTCTGGCATGGATATTAAAGCAGCAGAATAAATTCGAAGAGAGCTTGAATGAGTTCTCCAAAGTCGTAGACAAACAAATTTCTGTCGACCTGATCCTCAATAGCCGTATGCAAATGGCCGATATTTATCGTTCCCAGGGCAAATTCATGGAAGCGATACAGATATATGAGGAGATATCCCAAAAATATGAAGGCAACCCTATCGCCGCCCTGTGCATTTTTCAGGAGGCGAATATATACAAATATGACCTGCACGACCCTACTAAAGCGCAGGAGTTGTTTGATAAACTCATAGCCGGGTATAAAGGGACGCCCTATGCCCAATTTTTGGCCCCGGAACAGGAACCCATAAGAGTTTTTATTACCTACGTCGTCCCAAGGGCTACAAGGGTATTGACGTGGAGGGTGGCAGGGCTATTTTGTATAAGCGGCTATTTCGGTGAGCTGGGTAAGGGGAGCATAGTAACCGAGCAGGAAAACCTTACCAAGGCCCTCAATTCCTGGGCCGCAGAGGAATTTCCCGATACTCTTGGTAATATATATTTTGACGTCAAGGGAGTCGAGATAAAATTGGAAAAAGACACGATCCTGGCTTCGGGCAGAGTCACTTTCGGTAAATTTAATTTGAGGGTTGAAACAGAATTTTTTATAGAACCCGCGGAAGGAGGCGGCGTAAATGCCAGGGTCACAAAGATTTTTCTCAATAAGATACCGGTACCGCCAATATTCATCAATAATACAATCTCAGGGATATTGTTCCTCCTCAATAAGTATTTCCCGCTCATAATCAGTGAGGTCTCGCTGGGGGATGGCGTTCTGTCTGCCCAGGGTTTTGCGGGCAAAAGGATGCTTGACCGCATGAAAATAGCCACAAAAAGGCGGTTGGCGGGAGAGACTAAAATAGAAGACATCGAGGATCCCGAAATGCAGCGGGAAACATACGACAGGTTTGAGGAGAAATTTCCCGAAAGCAATTTTATAGCCAACCCGACATACGACCTTGACGAGCTTTTTTTAGATTTTTTCACGCGCATGTTTCTATTCGGAGGATATAAACTTCTCGAGACCGTCAAGGATACAAAATTCGATTATTACAGATCGATTCAGACATTGGGCAGGCTTGAGTTAAAAGAAGGCAATTTCCGTATCCTTTTTACCGACGAGCAAGTGAACGCCTCTATAAACGATTTCTCCAAGACCGAGTTTCCATGGATAATAAATGAAAAATTTTTGTTCGATGTCATAAACCTGAAAATTCATTTTCAAGAAGACGGCGAAATGGGATATGACGGCCATATCGGCTTAGGGTATAAAGAGAGTTTCGATTTAGAGGCTTACGGCGTTCATATCGATGGCACTGCGGTGATAGAAATTGACGAAGAGAGCGGCATCCCGAGGCTTGTATTCAAAAAATGCAATGTGAATGGCGTGCCTTTCTCCGTGGAAAGACTCAATTTGGTTACGGTGCGGCTTTTGTATTTATTAAAAGACGCGCATCTGCCTTTTAAGCTGGAAGGGACAGAGATAGCGGAAGGGACGCTTGTCTTGAGAGGAAAAGCCCCGGAGGATTATATAAACCGAGTTTTCAGCGAAAATCTATTCAATATATTCCATATTAGAAAAGAGGACTTTGGATTGGCCGGAATTGAGCATGTCGAAGAGCCTCTGCCTGCAGGATATGCGGAGTATCGCGATGTCACAACAAAAAGATAAAGTATATATAATGTATCAAAAACCCGAAAAGACCTTAAAAAATAGTATATATGCCGCCGCAATATGCCGCCGCAATATGACGGTGTTATTACTAAGTCAAGATGTCACATAGTTACTACGTCAAAATGTCACATGCAGCTTTTTTGATTTATCGCTGCCTTTTAGCCTGAAGTACTTCCA
>MHFD01000031.1:46228-46539 GCA_001804045.1 Omnitrophica bacterium RBG_13_46_9 | reverse complement strand
TCTTGGGAAGGTAAAATCCTACAGGTAAAAAGTTAGATGTTTATCTGTAGACTCGACTTTTGGGGAGAATCTGAATAGAGAAAACACCCCATCACCAGCTTTAGACCCGAAGAAATGGAAGAATGGCAAGGCCATGTATTGAGTAAGAATGAGATACAACTTACTGAAAACGATAATTCGAAATACTTAAACGAAGCACAAGAAAAAATTATCCGAGGTTCTGGTTGGTGGCAGAAACTCTGGAAAGGCATAGTATCATTCTTCCAGAAAATAGTTGCTCCGATTGCAACAGTATTGTTATTTATCCCAGG
>MHFD01000031.1:40379-46211 GCA_001804045.1 Omnitrophica bacterium RBG_13_46_9 | reverse complement strand
CGATAGCTCTTGGGATTAACGTAATGATACAGACCGTATCCTTTGTTGTAAGAACTGGTACTCTCATGGATATAGTCTGGTCTGTGGGCATGTGCGCATTGCCCGGAATCGTTAACGCTGTTGCCGGTGCGGTTGGGTCTATCGTAAATGCGATATTCCCTAACCTTAGTGGTGCGTTTTCAACTGCTCTCACCATATTTGAGCCTATGGTGAAGATGGCGAAGGACCTTGCGATAGGCATAGGAAAGATTGCTACGTTAGGCATTGAAAAAATAACAGAAAGTGCCTTAGCAACACTAGGGTTTAATATTATAACACAAGCAGTGCAAATCGGAGCAGGTGTAGCTTTTGACAGCATGAGGCTCGATAGCACCTTTACCAACCTCGCAAGTTCTATCTTCACAGGCGCATTTATGGGGCTTATGATAACCGGTAACCCCTTGGGCATGATGGCAGAGGCCATCAGAATGGGCTCAATATCGGCCATTGAAGAAATCGGAGAAGCAGCAGGCCTTGACCCTACGATAACAAAAATCGGTTCAGTTGCAGCAGGGACATTCACAGGCGCATTACTTGACATAAATGGAGTCGAATATAATGCCACTGCGGTAGCAGCGAGTATTACTTCTCATTTTGCGCAAGAGGTAGCATTCTCCGGTGTTCAGGAAATAGGAGAACTTATCGGCATTGACCCACGAATATCCTACATTGCCGGAATCACTATAAGAGGTTCTCTGCAATCAGGATTAGGTACCTATGGCGCAGGAGGGGTTGCGCAGAATCTATTCCAGGGGGTTATGACAGGATTAGCCCAAGGTGTGGCTTCTATCGGACTAAACTACGCCGTTCAGGAATTGGATTTAGATCCATTATTGGCTAACATTGGATTCAGTGCGATTGCCTCGGGAATTGAGGGAATCATAGGGAAATCCCATATATTTGACCATATGTTTGAAACATACAAAGAAAATGCCCTTACCTTCATGGGCGTGTATGAAATCCCTGAAATGCCTGATATAAATGACTTAAAATACCATGATCCATCAGATATGATTGACTTTGATAAATACAATCAGGATGTGACTCAATACAAGAATGAATTGGCGAATTACTACTGGCAAAAGGCAGCCTATGCGGCTCAGGTTATTGATTTTGCGGAAATTATTATTGTGATTTTAATTCAAGTAATCGTTTTCTTATTTCTTCTGCTTTTTTTAGAACATCTTCTCTATCGTTTACTGTCTTAACTTTGTCGATTTCTTTAATTGCAAGCTCATACTGTCCTGTTTTTTCATAAAGTCTTATCAAACCCCATATTACTTGAAATACGTCTCCTTTCGTACGTGCATAGCTAAGAGCCTCTCTACGAGTTTCAATAGCTGTATTATAATTTTCTTCTTTTTCATATTTTGATGATAGATGTAATAGGTCCCAATATTTTCTAAATTTGCTATCTTCTTCCACGCTTTTTTTGAAAGATTCTATTTTTTCTTTATCTGATGCCATTCCCCCCATAATTATATTGCCAGTACTTGTGACATAAGTGCTTTTCTTTTCAGCCCTTTTATTAATATTGTATCTACTGATTCCGAATGTTAATAAAAAAACTAATATAAAAAGAAATACAACTATTGGTGTCTTCTTAATCATTTATTATAGCCTCCTCAAATTTAATTGGATCAACTACATATATATGTCGATCTTCGTCATAAGTTATGCCGGGGCTCAGAATAAATTCATTCCATAAATTATCATCGATAGCAGCTTCAGATAGTTTCTTAACGAAATAGCTTGTGGCACGATTAACTTCTTTATGCTCCGCCGATTGACTACTAAGCGGATCGTATGAAAAATCGCTATGCCTTGCATTTTTTATTTCAAAATTTATATTCTCTATGCCTTGATTGCTAGTGAATTCCGCTTTTGTCAAAAAAGGAACTTTATAATCATTAAGTTTTAACTGCGTAGCATCTATGTATAAACCACATGCATTCCAAGTAATGAGCTTGTATGGATTATCCACCGTTATTGGGCTTGCTGTCCCATTAATATTTATTATCCTTTTTATATTGGTATTGTCAATAACATTATTTCCTATATATGGACCTTCATAATTAATTATTGTATCAATATCGAAATCTTGTCGTTCATTAATTGCTTGAATTAAAGGATTGAAGTGACCAGAGTGTGAAAAATAACCTATTCTGCCATCTCTTTGTTCAGCAGAAAGACCATCAAGAAATGTTTCTACTTCTAGAATAATCTCATTTTTAAGTGTTTCATCTCCAAGCCAAGCACTCTTCGACCAATTTTTACAATTTTCAAAGAGATTTGCATTTTCATATAACGTTATGCCAAAAGCTGACGAACTACTTATTACTTCATCTGCTATTAAATCGTCCCTGAAAAGTTGCATTAGGCGTGGCAATTCTCCTTCGAATCCTTCATTACTGAAGCCATTGCCAAAAAACATGAATGTCTCCAATAGCTTAACCTTTTCTTCCTCGTTTAACCCTGTCAATATTTCAATATCTTCATCTTGAAATCCATATTCTGAGTTAATTATCGAGAGATCGATAACCTTGCTTCCGTCTAGTGTTATAATAGACCCATTTTGAACATTTTTTAACTCCATCCATGTATCATTAATATCAATCTCGTAGTTTAGAACACTCATCATCGCATCTTCATATTCTCCATAAGAAGTAAACCTGTTGTAACTTCCATCTTCTCGTGGCGTTACGACAAAGATTGTTTCTCCAAATTCATCTCTCACTTCGTAATATGTCTGGTTGCCGTTCATGTCAACGATCTGATAATGAAGCAAGTCATCAAACATGTCGCCTATATAGCCACCCGCAAGACCTATTCTGTCATCGACACCACTATACTGCCAATACTCTCCATACGCAACAAAGGCATCAGGAACTTCGTAACCCTTAATTGAGAAAATAGGGACAGACACCTATTTTTCAACTACCTTCCTCGGTCTGCCTTTTGGTTTTAGCTTTAAAAATCTCTTAAGCTTCTCTTCAAGCCTTTCCACAAAATCATAAGTTCCTAGTGGTCTTCCCTTTCTCGTTTGTTCCCTTATTTGTTTTATTTCATTGGGATCGTCCGATAGTTCTATAAATTTCTTCCAAGTTTTTTGGTTTTCATCGATATAATCAAATAGCTTATTTACTTCTAATTCATCATGTTTATCTATTCCACAGTGTACTTTTGCGCTTGACCAGTTCCAGAGATATGGTTTATTAACCATCTTTGCTCGCACAGGGTTTCTTTCGATATAACGGGTGCATGCAAGGGTGTGTCGTTCATCCATTACGCATGAGAAGAATCGTCCTTGGAATAAATGGCCTTGTGTGCGCATTTTCTTGTTATAATACTGGGAATATTTCATATGGGCATATTTAAAGACTTTTCCCATTGAATCTTCCCTTTCAGGGATTACGATAAAGTGAACATGGTTTGGCATAAGACAATACGCCAGTATTGTTAAACCATAACGCTTACCCTCGTTTTTTAGAAGGGATAGATACTTTTTTCGGTCGGTATCGCTAGAAAATATCCTTTGCCTGTAGTTTCCTCTTTGGGTAATATGGTGAGGGTATCCTATTGCTACGATTCGTGCAATTCTTGGCATGCATCAATTATATCTCTTAGTATATGCGATGTCAATAAAAATAGGTGTCTGTCCCTATTTTCTCAGCTATCTGGCTAATTTATCATTCAGTACTATCGCATCAGGAATTGAGGGAATGATTAATGCAAGTGGGATATTTGAGGATATCTATAAATCGTATAAGAAAAACACCCTTACCGTCTTAGATGTTGCCGTTGAGCCAAAAATGCCGGATATTGGAGACTATAGGGACGCTTTAGGTATTCTTGTTGAAGAGGCCTATGATAATGCTTGGCTTCAATACAAGAAGGATTTGGCGGATTATTATTGGGAGAAAATAAAAATTGCTATTTTTCCGGTTTGCTTAATGACAAAATACGTTCTTTTGCAGCTATTAAGTCGTTTAAACGCTCTATATATTTAGGACTACCACTTTTGGGTCTGTTTGGAAGATTATTATCGGCTTCTAATGCTTTTTCTGCATGCTTAATTGCCATCTCATAGTTGCCTTGTGCAGCATAGGTTAAGTATTTCAATCGCTCTTCTTCGGGTATTCTAAAAGGATCTTCGGGTGGGACTTTATATCCTTTTATCATTTCTTTTAAAATATCTGCAGCTTTTTTGTAATCTCTTCTTTTTTCATATGCATCTACAATATAATGCCTAGCCTCTGCTCTTGTTGCTTGAGACTTAGCTAGCGAGTAAGCAATTTCAAATTCGGCTATTGCTTCGTCGAATTTGCTAGTTTTTAAAAGAACGTTGCCCTTTTCGATATGACTCACCTGTTTAAATGCGTAATCGAGCTCCTTTTGCAGTCCCGCTTGTTGATTCTTTGGACCCCCTATAACAACTGTCGGTTTATTATTTGATGTAGTTATATATAACTTTCTATATCCATAGTTAATACTTATATAGAGAGCTAGTATAAAAATAACTACTAATGTGGTTGTTTTAATTAATTTCTTTATGCTAGTCTTCATAAATTATTTTTTCCAGATCAACAACATATTCCCCCATATTTTCGTCATATATCATAGCTTCATGAAGAACTTGCTGTGCTATAAAAACATTTAATAAAACATTATCTTTTGAGCGAGATGCAATCTCTGCTAAAAACCTAGCTGATTTTATTGCTTTAAGATCAGGATTTAGATCATTTACATCATATCCATAATTGAAATGATCGATACCCTTCATTCTTATTCGATAAGTAGTTATCTGATTTGGACTACCTTCGAAATCTCGAAAAAATCCACCGCCAATTGTTGGAGCTAAATCTAAGTCCCCCCTTATCATGATAGCAGTTTCTACATTAGGATTAGTTATTATTCTATCATATTTGAGTGGCGTTGCAAGCATGATAACCGATTTTACATCAAAATCATGTCTTTTATTTATAGCTTGGATAAAAGGATCTCCGCTACCGCTATACAGTATTGCTACCATATCTTCTGGTGGATTATTGTTAAATTTATAGTTCATCCATGATATTACTTCATCTGTCATGTAATCTGACCCAAGATAAACGTCGGTAAACCATCTCCACGCATCTCTAGCAAGTTCTGTAGGTCCTCCGCCCCAATCGTATAATGGAATAGCTGTGCATGCAGCTATGTTTGGGTCGGCAAGTGCTATTTGTTCTGAGATTCCGGACATTTCGCTCGAAATTATTCCACGTGGATTTGGATTGTTTATACCACCGAATATCAAGTAGTTATGTATCTGCCTTATGTCTTCTTTTAAAATATTTATTGTGTTGAACTCATCGTAACTTAGTGAGGGCGTAGATACAAAAATATTTGGATTTAATGGATCCGAAATGTCGAATCTTAATAACTCTGTTCCATCTTCGTCATATACTCTATAATCAGAAACATTATCGTCATTGAAGGTCCATCGTCGATCATATAGATAATCTTCAAAACTTACATCTGACCAATTCTTGTTTCCGTCTACAGTAAAATAAAATCTTCCATCATTTGGTTTTAGCCTAACAAGAGTGTCGACTTCATTGTCAATTCTTACCAATGATGGATTACCCATATATACATCTACATAATATCCCAACTCATCATTATATTGCCTTCCAAAATAACCTTGTCCCCATAATTTAATATCTCCATTCACATCTTCTCCTAATCGCCCGTACATAACTTCATTATTTATAATTTTTCCTTTTAGAAACTCAATACTATCTTCTTTTCCAA
>MHFD01000031.1:33227-40153 GCA_001804045.1 Omnitrophica bacterium RBG_13_46_9 | reverse complement strand
ATGCGATAGTACTGAATGATAAATTAGCCAGATAAGGATTCATATCCCATTCTTCAATGGCGTAATTCATTCCGATTTGAGCTACTCCTTGTGTAAGTCCTGCAATGACGCCTTGGAATATCGAACGTGCGAGTTCTCCGTCCTGGGGAAGCCCTCCTGTGCCATATGTGCCAAGCCCTGCCTGGAGAGCGCTTCGTATTGATATTCCCGCAATTTGGCTGATTCTTGGATCCATCCCAAGAAGTTCTCCCACGCCTAAGACTCCAGTATAGGCTGATTCTGCGACCATGCTGTGGACAAGATTTAATTGAAGGGCATCAGAATTATAGATAGTTCCATTTACATCAATCGTTGTTGCTGTGAATATTCCTGCCGCTAACGCACCTATTCTTGTAAGAGAGGGGTCAATGCCTGCGGCAATACCAAGTTCTTCTATCCCGCTTATTACTCCGTTTCTTACTACCTCTGCCATTGTTGTTAATAGACTTCCTGTAATCATAAGGGCTGAGAATGCCCCTGTGAATATGGAGCTTGCTATATTCGTAAAGGTGCTGTCGAGTTTCATGGAATCAAATAGAACAGTCGTTCCTATATGTATGGCGTTGGTAATGATATTAAATCCAATTGTTGCCGCTATTGCCTTTGTCGCTATGCCGAGGGTTGCGATATGGCCTACCGCTATTGATAATGTCTCTACGGCGCCCTGTATTACGTTAAAGAGGGGAATGTTACTCATGAATGAGCCTTTTACCGCGGCAAAGATAGAAACACCTGTTTTTGCTCCTGCCGCTATCCCCGCGGAGATAAAGCTTCCTATACCTGCGGTAAAGGCCTGTGCTCCCGCCCAGACTATATCCATAAGAGTTCCTGTCCTAGCGACGAATGACACAGTCTGGATTATCATATTGAGGCCATGCAAAGCTGCGCCTATCATCTGAGTAACAAAGCATGGAATAATCATAAGAATCGTAGCAATGGGGGCTACTATTTTCGCGAAGAACGATACTATTCCCTTCCACAACTTCTGCCACCAACCCGAACCGCGTATAACCTTCTCCTGAGCCTCGTTTAGGTACTTGAGCTTATTGTTTTCCAAATTCTGTATCTCATTCTTACTCAATACATGGCCTTGCCATTCTTCCATAAACTCGGCCCTAGACATGGTGATGTCCTGGCCATGTTCGCCTACGGAGAGGTCCTTGTAGGTCACGGTGCCGTCGGTTTCATTGATATCCACAAGGATAACATAGTGGTTGCCGTTTATATGCAGGATTACGCTGTCATTTAAGGCAAGCTGGGCCTTTAATTCATCGAAATCTATCTTTTCTGCATGCAGGGTTAAGCCATACTTTTCTGCGACTTTTGCCATGGCATACATTGAAATAAGAAGGTCGCCCTCTATATCCTCTGTAATTACGCCTGTAAGTATGTCTATCTTGATACAGTCCCTTCCTATCTCTTCGAATGTCTTTGCTATCCCCTCTTTAGCTAATAAGTTTATAATAGTCTTAAACGCGCTGTCACCGAAGTGGAGGGATTGGCTTTCGAGCCACGAGAGTATCGCAGAGATTGCTTCGCCTGCCTCAGGCGAGGTTCGCAATGCCGAGTTTGGATCTGCGGCTTGTAGTGACGGCGCGACATCATTAAGGGTAAGCCCTAAAGAAACAAGCAGCGCCTCTCTTTCTGTATCATTGGCCGCATCAAGGTATGAGTTAAAGAAAGTGGTCACACTCGCGATTATATTTTGCTTCCATGCCTGTCTATCCGCATATTCCTGTAGATCCTCTATATGCTGCACCAGTTCGGCCGGAGCGGTCGCTATAAGGTCATTCTTCGCCTTTATAAGCCAATAATCAAGCTCGGTCTGGTCAGGGTCGCGGCCTAAGACGTCTCTATAGTAGAAATATATTACAGGCGAACTCTCCTTCTGGACAATATCGCCAAGCGCGACATTGTAATCATTAAGAAGGAGGTCCTGCATCGCCTGTTCGGCGTCGATATCTATCTGGACTCTCGCGTTCGCTACCTGGGTATCAAGGTCAGCGTAGGCCTGGACTTCCTGGACATAGAGATCCTGCTCATACTGGTCAAGCTGCCTGAAGGCTTCGTCGAATTGCGAAAGGTCATAGCGGCTGGGGTCATATTTTGCTTTTTCATACTGTAATCGCTGCCTTTCCGAATTAATCTGGAGCTGTATCCTCTGAACTTCGCTTTGGATATTGAGAAGGGCGTCTTCTTCGGCCTGGTCGAGTTTGGCATGTGCCTCTGCCTGTTGTGTAGCGATACCCTCAAGCGCCGCCTGATATCCTTTCTCGAGTTCCTCTCTGGCCTTTACAAATTCGGTCTTCAGGAGTTTTTTATCGTCGTCATAGGTATATTGGACGAGTAGTTCGCCGTCTTTACTCTTTACCTTTGTCGCGAAACCGTCGTCATAATAGGTCATAGACCCATCGGCTGTAATTGTCCTCGTAGGATTCCCTGTATCTTTATCATATATGGTAATGACAGTCTGCGAATCGCTCAATCTATGAGAGCTTATCTCCTCTTTTAATTCCTCCATATAGTTGGACTCTGAAATTAGAGATTGAATATCTATGGTGTCCTGCGGATTATCGACATTGGCACCCGACACGTTATAAAACATAGATGAGCCGTTATCGGTAACAATCACACGATAGAGTTCTTCGGGGCTTACGCTGCCGTCTGCGAGGCGCTGGGTGTAATTAAAGGTAACTGTCTGGTTGTCCGCAATCACTAACTGCGGCGAAACTGCCGAGTCATTTGTCGAGAGGGTAATCTTATACTGGACATACGTTGCGTCCTCAATATCTATCGCTACGCCGGAAGGGTCTGTGATAGGCGCTGACCACTCACCCCATGTACCGTCGGTGGTATTTTCAGTCTGACCTGTCCGCACCTGCATTACAATATCGGTCCCACTCGTCAATACCTCATTCCACGTGATTCCTTTAAGCGAGGTCCCGTCAAGCCGTATGGGGTTCGATAAGAAAATAGCCGGTTCCGCGTTGAATTTACGGCCATAACATTCCTCTGCCGGAGGCGTGAAATTTCCTGTCCATAACGCTTCATTTGTTATCCGAAACTCGTCTATGTAACCGCCTAGCCAATCGCCATTATCTACCTGCCCGATTAAAAATGGAGCGCTGAATGTAACTGAAGTAGAACCTGTAGTGCCTGATACCCAAACTCCATCTTTATAAATATCCCAGTTATCGCCATTCTTTACGAACGCCACATGATGCCATGAGCCGTCATTTAATCCTGTAAGAGCATGAGGGCTGATATAAATTTTATAGCCATAATTGTAGACGTAATAACGGCCTCCCGCATACATTAAGGCTGACTGATTGGAATTTATTCTTTGACTAAAAAATGTTCCGCCGCTTATATCCTTACACCAAAAATCCAAAGTAAATTCATTCCACGTCGCAAAGTCCCAGTCAGTAGAATCGGGCATTGAAATATAATCACCTGAACCGTCAAAATAAAGAGACGAAGAACCAAATTGGCTGGCATCGGTTTTGAGGCGGGTATTTCCGTAACACGTCATAGAATGGTTACTTACGGAGCTGTCTATGGAGGAATTATCATTATCGTTGCCATCAAGATGCAGGAGCAGTTTTAGAGCCGGGTCCGCATATGATCCTATCTGCAAGATTGTATTGCCGTTTCGTTCGGCGATTTCCGTGTTCTGCATTTCGCCGGCGAGAGCAAATGACGCTGAAATAGGTCCTTCATACGCATAATCAATAGTGTTGCCTTCTGAAGAAGTAACGGATTTTATCCAGCCGCTTGGATAATATTCAATGACTGTGCCGTATGGTTTTTCGGCGCGGACAAGATTTCCCCCTTGCACCGTGTAAGTAGTTCCTAATTTTGAATATACAAAATCATTCGCGTTGCCATCTTCGCCAAACACAATATCTGCAACTGCAGCATCATCTGGTTTAATAATTTCCACCGTCTGTGATCCATCACCAATTATTGCCCCGACTTCTTCGCATGTCGGTATTGAGGAAGGAGCTACGAGATTTGTAATATCAATTGTGTCATTTGGGTCATCGACATTTACGCCGATAGAATCATATGATGAAGTAACACCGTCCTCTGTTGCCTTTATAAATACCAGGCCTTCTATATCAGAGGTATGATATGGAGCTCGCGTACTGTCTATGGTAAGGGCACTGCCGCTTTCCAAAATAAGCTGTGGGGATACGGAGTTATCTTGCGTAGATAAGGTAATTTCATACTGCATGTATGTTCCCGCTTCCATATTCAATGTTGAACCTTCGGAGTCCGTGAGTGGTTCTGACCATTCACCCCATGTGCCATCGTCTGGATTCTGGGTATCACCTGTACGTACCTGGAATGTCAAATCTGTGCCTACGGGAAGAGTCTCACTCCATGATATTTCCTCCTGTCCGGTTATATTAAATTCAATGGGATTTGAGGTAAAAGTACCTGAATCACTGTTAACATAACCGCTATTTTCTAATGCGGGCGGCGTAAAGTTCTCGGTCCATAGTGCCCTTCCTTTGGTTATGCGGATCTCATCCATATGACCGTTAAAATAAGTGGATTCATCTATACTATATCCTATAAACAAATTACCTGTGAACGTACCCGTATCTGAATCTGATTTATAAGAAATCTGGTTTCCATCTTTGTAAATAACGTATTTATTAGCAACCTTACATAGAGCAATATGATGCCAGTTGGTATCTGTAATTTCTCCTGATGCTGTTGAAAGGATTACATTAGAAGCATTACTTCGTAAAATAAACTGTAAACCAAGACCATCCAGATGCCGCAACATCCATCTATTATCTCCGTCTTCTCTCTGTTCTAAATAATACTCTGCCACAGCATGGGTATTATGCTTAACCCAGAAGTCGATTGTCCAATCGTCAGAATTTGAAGCAAATATATCCCAATCAGAAGAGTCAGGTATGGCAACGTAATCTCCCGAACCATCAAAAGATAGTGATGAGGAGCCGAATTTCTTCTCCGCTATATCAATCCGGGCATCCCCGTAGAAGTTCATGGGGTGATTATTCAGAGAGCTATCTGCGGAGAAGGTGTCGTTATCCTCACCGTCCATGTGCAAGAGAAGGGCGAGAGATGTATCTATCTCCGATGCGAGTTCAAGCCTGTGGCCATTTTCATCGTTTAGCGCTACCACATCCTGTGTCACGCCGTCCAGTTGGAGTGATTCCGTCGTGGCGATTCCGTATTCGTATTCCACAATCTCACCGTCCGGATAGGTTACCAATTGTACCCATCCGCTTGGATAATACTCAATGACCGTGCCGTCTTCTTGTTCTGCGCGGACAAGAACTTCATTTTCCACAGTATAGGTGACACCATCTTTTATATAGGTAAATCCACGCACACTCCAGTCTTCATTATAGGTAATGTCTCTTATAACCGTATCTTTGGAAAGAGACATGGTGTCTATGCCGCCTTTGGAATATTCCGTATTTGTGCCATCCACTCCCCGGATTTCGGTAAGTTCAGCGATAATAGCGTTATCAACGAGATAGATATACTTATCGGTCTCATTGAGAACAGTATCTTCGAAACTCTCCGCAAGTCCCTCCATGTATGTGGTGTCAAATTTGAGAGTTGTGACGTCTATGGTATCGAGCGGATTTTCTATGTTGACTCCTTCGGAATCGTAGGAATTGGCTGACTCGCCCTCCATTACCATTACCCGATAGAGGTTTTCATATTCCAGGCCGCCTTCTTCAACCTCATGGGCACACGTGACAGAAACCGTTTCATCACCATTCAGAATGAGCTGGGGTGACTCTAAGGAGCTGTTTGTAGATAGAGTAATCCGGTATTGCATATATTGTCCGGCGCTTATCGCGTCTTGAATGCCGTTTGGTTCGGTGATAGACCCTGACCACTCACTCCAGGTGCCATCATCGGGATTCTCGGTATCTCCGGTTCTAATTTGCATTGTTATATCGGTCCCACCGGTAAGGATTTCGTTCCACGAAATGTCCGTTATGGACGAGGCATTGATTTCTATGGGGTTTGAGATATATGCACCTGTTGCGGTATTGAATTTACGGCCATAAAACTCGGATGTGAGCGGTGTAAAATCCTCTGTCCATAACGCTTCTTTCGCTATTATGAATTCGTCTATGTAACCATCAAAATAATGCGACGGAGCCCAGTTTGCCATGCCTATACGCAGGGTACCGCCATAATTCTTTAGCTCTTTGCCTGCCCAACCTACATATTCTGTTAAATCCTGTGAAACACCGTCAAGGAAGAAATAGGCATCGTTAGTGTCTCTTACCCACGCAAAGTGGTGCCAGTTTCCCGCCGTTAAGTTAAGGGCATTTGCAGTTGTAAAATGCGCTGAATTATATGGGTCGGTCGGCGACCAATAAAAATAGATAAGCACTTTCTCATTGGACCCCTTTATCATTCCCCAGTAACTGCCGTCATCCTGATATTGAAGAGCAAGCCCTTCTTCCGCGCCAAGTTCGTTGAAATATACCCAAAAACTTATGGTAAAAGAATCTGTGCCCAAATACCAGTCATTGCTATCCGGAGACGTAATATAATCGTTAGAGCCGTCAAAATAGAGTGACGAGGAACCGAATTTACTAACGTCCGTCTCCAAGCGCGTATTTCCGTAGAAGGCAACAGAATGGCTGCTATCAGAACTATCTACAGAGTAATTGTCATTATCGTTACCGTCGAGATGTAAAAGGAGTTTAAGAAGATTGTCAGGGGATGAAGCGAGTTGTAGGACCGTATTACCATCGCGCTCGGACACTTCGACATCCTGCCCTGTTCCTTGTAAAGCAAATAAATGCTCCGTAATACCTTCATAATCGTAATTTGTAACAACGCCGTACGGTGAAGTTACAGACTTTATCCAGCCG
>MHFD01000031.1:33064-33183 GCA_001804045.1 Omnitrophica bacterium RBG_13_46_9 | reverse complement strand
TACAATCGCGCCATTTTCAACTGTATGCGTAATGCCATCTTTTACATATACATAACTGTTTACCGTGTCATTTTCATTGAATGTTATGTTCTTTACAACCGTTCCATCTGGCCTTATAA
>MHFD01000031.1:32152-32992 GCA_001804045.1 Omnitrophica bacterium RBG_13_46_9 | reverse complement strand
AGAGGTTGGCCTTATACTGAATATACGTTCCTTCCGTAAGCGAAATAGCCGAACCTGACGGGTCAGATAAAGTCTCTGTCCACGCGCTCCATGTTCCATCGTCCGGGGTCTGGGTATTACCTGATCGCACCTGCAATGTTAAATCGGTGCCTTCGGGAAGGCTCTCATTCCATGACAGCATCTCCTGCCCGGTTATGCTGAACTCAATAGGATCTGAAACAAATGTGCCTGACTCATTGTTAATATAAACGGCGCCTTCTGATGCAGGCGGAGTGAAGTTTTCCGTCCATAGTGCTTTTCCTTTTGTTATGCGGATTTCGTCTAAATGGCCGTCAAAACAACTTTCGCCAAGCATGGCGCCAATCTGCATCTCCGCTGCCAGCGTCCCGCTTGAAGTTGTCGAATCGTAAGCAATCTGACTTCCGTCTAAATACAATCTCCAGTTGCTCGCTTTTTTTACCAAAGCGATATGATGCCAATTGTTATCCGTAATTTCCGTTCCGCTGGCCAGCCAGACAAGCTGCCCGCCTACCGCGTAATACGCTTCAAGCCCCGCTCCGTCCTGATGGTATATTCGGAATTGATTGTTTCCATTTACTCTTTGACTTAAATATATCTCTAATCCTTCGTGGTCATCATGTTTAGCCCAAAAATCGATTGTCCAATCGCTGCTGCTGTCTCCCGCTATATCCCAGTCAGAAGAGTCGGCCATAGAAATATAATCTCCTAACCCGTCGAAAGAAAGAGATGAAGAACCGAACTTCTTATCCGAAGTATCAAGATGAGTATTTCCACAAAAAACCATGGAATGATTGTTTTCAGAGCTATCGGTCGAAGAGG
>MHFD01000031.1:31801-32080 GCA_001804045.1 Omnitrophica bacterium RBG_13_46_9 | reverse complement strand
CATGCTCATCAGGGTTATCTATTATCTCTACATCTTCTTCTGTCCCGCTTAGTCCAAGCGACTGCGTTGTGGAAATTTCATATTCATACGTCGTAATAACTCCATCCGGTGAGGTAATAGAGCTTACCCAGCCACTCGAGCCATATGCTATAACGCTTCCGTCCGGCTTTTCCTCTTTTGTGACAATACCGTTTTCTATAATATAGGTAACACCGTCTTTAACATATTTATAGTCACTTGCGTTCCAGTTTTCGTCATATACAATATCTTTCACAAGAG
>MHFD01000031.1:29926-31771 GCA_001804045.1 Omnitrophica bacterium RBG_13_46_9 | reverse complement strand
TATCTTTGTATTTTACCAATGAGCCGTCAGGCATGCTTACTTCCACAAAACCATTGCTTTCGTCCTTGTTGACATACTTATAGGAATATTTCCGCCCTTTTGAATCGATTATATAGGAAAGTTTCTTATCGCGGGTATAGGCCTGGATATTGCCATCTTCATCATGGACAAGGGTAAGCCCGTCTTCATATGTATAGGTATATATATATAAAGGGTCTTCACCCTTACATATGGTCGATTGCGAAAGGTTACTATCCTCATCGTATTCATACAAGATCGTAAGCTGAGCACCGCCAAGTTCCTCAGTCTTCTGTAAAATGCCGTTTAGATACCATCTGTATTCATCGCGGTTGCGGTCATAAATCTTTATCTGGTCACCCTCATAGAGCCAGTCATAGATACACCCGTCGCTCAACGCGACAGTGCGTATCTTCCCGTCAGCATAGTCGATGGTGTCACCTGAAGCGCTGATAATATTCAGAAGCTCTCCGTCACTATATACGGCAACGCTCCCGTCAGGGTAAGAGATAAGCCCTCCGTAAAGCTCTCCGGTATCGGAGAAGGTGACGTTCTTTATTTTAGTTCCGTCGGGTTTTTCGATGTAGGAGACCTGTCCGTCCTCATATACAATCCTTGTCGCGTTATCGAGAGTAAGCGACCGGAGGTTGCCGTACCGGTCATAGAGGCGCTTTATACCCATACGGTCAACGGTTATATGCTCTACGTCATTTAGCTCATTTAAGTCATAGGTATAATAAGTGGTCTCCGAGCCCATCACCACGCTTTCAAGTAATCCATCTTCGTAGGTCATAATATCGCCGTTTGCCTTAAGGACCCCGGTAATCACTCCATCGGTATTATATGTTACTTTCGCGAAGGGTATGTCACAAGGCACAATGCTTTCCAGGTTGCCTTGCCCCGCAAGATTGTCATATACGGTGCTATCGGGTGCTATATATTGATTGAGCTCGGCAACCGTATCATCTCCGGAAACCATAATAAGGTAAATAAACTGCGCGTTATCTTCTTCCGTAATCGCAGATATGATACCGCTCTCATATTCGATGTGCTTGCCGGAAGTGAAGATGGCTTCATCGAGCTTGTTGTCGCTGTCATAATGGACGCTCTTCTCGTTATCGGTTAAAATAGTCTCGATGACGTTGCCTTCCGTATCCGTAGCATAGGTATAGGTAACTATAGTTTCATCCGGGTATGTAATGGACATAACGCGCTCATCGGCGTTATACGCGAGGACCGTGCCATCGGGTTTGGTAATCTGGGTAACCTTGCCGCCCTGCATAATCTGCACTGTCCCGTCAGGGTAGATGATTTCGGCGTCAATAAGGTTATTGTCGCTATCTAGCGTAAGATTGCGGAAAACTGTGCCGTCTTTCTTAGTGACCTGGACAATCTGGTCATTCGCATAATAGATAATATCGCCCGCCTCTGTCACTACCGAGAATGTAGCGCCTTCAGGCGGAGTCTTCGCGGCTTCGGCGTATTCAACACCGTACGGATGCTGGAGATTCAGCTCTTCCTCCGGATCCTCCTCTTCCTCCTCACCTTCGCCTTCTGCACCGTGGGTGCGTATATAATCCTCGATATATTGCAGCTGGTTTATTAATTCTTCGTGAATCGCCTGCTGTGTCTTGAGATAATCGGGCGCGAACATCTGGCTCTGATCCTCATATTGCTGCTCCAGCGTCTGGTCTATCAAGTCACCCGCCCACGCAATCTGATTCCATAAAAAAATCCCGGCCACCAAAGCCGAGATCGTCTTAAAAAATATTTTTAATCTGTTCGGCAAAATCATGACACACCTCCCACAAAAAAAGGCCCTCATCC
>MHFD01000031.1:28866-29885 GCA_001804045.1 Omnitrophica bacterium RBG_13_46_9 | reverse complement strand
ACCGAAAGCCATTCATCCGCGCCCTTACAGGCGCGGCTTTCTGGTTCATGGGTAAAAGCGAATTAAAAAGCGGCGATTTTTAGGTTTATTTAAGGGGTTGCCTACTGGCAGGTAATCTCATTCGTTTGAGATTGCTTCTCCCGCCCTTTCTGTCGGAGTATTGTCCTACTGAAAGGGCGGGGTCGCAATGACACGAGCACAAATCGTCCTTCGTCCTTTCGTCCGTCGGCCTTCGTAACGAGCAATTCGTTCCTACGAGCAATGGTTTAGATTGAGATTGCCGCGGTGCATAATTAAAATCACGGCACCTCCATGACACGCTTCTTTATCATTGCAGTTACCGCTACTGCGTAGGTTGGGAAACGGTGAAGTCGGAAGGTCTTTCGAAATTTAGGACATTTAAGGATTTATCTATCTTTCGAAGCAGGCCTTTTAAAACGGCCCCCGGCCCTATTTCCAGATAGGTCTTTATACCCTGCGACATTACGTACCCTATAGAGGCTTCCCAGAGCGTCTTAGAATTGACCTGTGTTATGAGGTTTTGCTTAATTTCCGCCGGGTCCTGAGTCGGCTTTGCCGTGACATTGCTTATTACGGGGTACTTCGGGACGCTGAACGTAACCTGCTCTATCTCCTTCTCAAGTTTATCCCTGGCATATGTCATAAGCGATGAATGAAAAGCGCCGCTTACATCGAGCATTACCACCCTTTTGGCTCCTTTTTCTTTTGCCATACTCGCGGTAAGCTCAACGTTCCCGGAACTGCCGGAGATGACTACCTGCCCCGGGCAGTTAAGGTTCGCTATTTCGCATCCAAATCCCTTACAGAGTTTCTCGAGCTCCTCCAGTTCCATACCTACAATAGAGGCCATGGTGCCGGGGTTCTTCTCGGCCGCCTGCTGCATGAATTGCCCGCGCTTTCTGACAAGCTTTACACCATCTTCGAACGTCAGGCACTCTGAAGCGACGAGCGCCGCGTACTCCCCTAAACTTAAACCCAAAGCGAAAGCCGGGCTAAAA
>MHFD01000031.1:27392-28847 GCA_001804045.1 Omnitrophica bacterium RBG_13_46_9 | reverse complement strand
CAGATTTCAAAATGGCGGGATCGCCTGATTGCTGAACCGCTTCAGTCTGCGCCGGATCGGCTGCTGGCTCAACACTGCCCATTTGCAGCTTCTCTAAGACCCTTAGCGCGGCTATACTATGCACCAAAATGGCGACTTGAGAATTGGAGGTAACGGTAAGCTCCTCCTTTGGCCCTTCAAAACAGAGTTTGGCTAAATCAAATTTCAAAACTTCGCTTGCCCTGTCAAAGACTTCTTTCGCCTCCGGATAGGCCTCGCAGAGCTCCTTCCCCATTCCTATATATTGAGCTCCCTGCCCCGGGAATATATACGCTACCTGTTCCATGTGTTTAATACAAGAGATTTCTTGATGTTGCTTGATGTTGCTTAAGGTTTCTTAAGGTTGCTCTTTCGTATTTGCAACCTCCCGAAACTTTAAGAAACTTCCCGCAACCTCAAGAAACCTTTTCGAACGAGATTGCTTCGTCGCGTCTTGAAGGACTCATTGCTCCTCGCAATGACGAACTCGAATCGTCCGTCGTCCGAGCGACTCCCTCGTTATCACTCGGGATAAACTCCGGGAGCGGACGTCCTTTCGTCCATCGTCCTTCGTCCTTCGTAAGGGGCAAATAATCAACTACGAACTATCGAGTCAATGTATTTCCACTGTATTTCAATGAGTTTCGACTCTTTGTCATTGCGGGGCACCGTAAATTTTAATTACGCGCCGTGGCAATCTCCTTCGTTTGAGATTGCCACCCCTCATGGCCTATATATTTTATTGCGGTATTCGGGACTCCCTTCGGTCGCGCTCTGCTTTACTTTATGCAGGGTCGCTCGCAATGACACGAGCCCGAATCGTCCCTTCCGTCTTCGCCACAGGAGAACCTCATAGAAGATATGTTACGGCGGGACAGGCGTCCAAGCGACCCAGCCCTTTCAGTGGAATAGTGCTCTGTCAGAAAGGGCTGGGTGAGCGGACGTCCCACGTCCTACGTAACGAGTGTTCCTAAGAGCTATGAGCTAATTTGCTTCGTCGCGTCTCGAAGGACTCATTGCTTGACGCGAGTTCGAACTGTTCATCGTATCTGTGACCATCTGTTCCAAATCTGTGATCATCTGCGTTTTACCACTTAATAACGATCGCTCCCCACGTAAGTCCCGCGCCGAACGCGTCAAGGAGAATAGTGTCCCCTTTCTTCACTCGTCCTTCTTCCACCGCTTCCGCAAGCGCTACTGCGGTTGATGCCGCCGACATGTTGCCATACTTCTGGATGTTGAGATATACCTTCTTCTCAGGGTCTATACCCATACGCTTTGCGACAGCATTCAGTATCCTCACATTGGCCTGATGCGGGATAACCAGGCTTATGTCATCCCCTTTTAGACCCAGAGGTTCGGTAGCCTTCATCGCTGCTTCAGCCATGATCTTAACGGCATGCTTGAAAAGTTCGTTGCCCTGCATCTTTAAAAAAT
>MHFD01000031.1:12689-27145 GCA_001804045.1 Omnitrophica bacterium RBG_13_46_9 | reverse complement strand
TTTTTCGCGGCGTTTACCGCCATATCGCTTGTAGCCTCGTCATCGCGGGCAATACGCCTCTCTTTTATGCCGGTACGCTCCGTTATCCATTCATCGCTGGTGTCTACGATATTCTGCAAGTCTTTGTTGGTCAGGCGGTTTTCCGGCAAATATTTGCCCAACCCTATAAAACCTACTTTCTTCTCAACCATTTAAGTTGCTCAATTTAATAATATAAACTTATATCTGTCGTTTTGACACGGCTTCGCGCGGATCATCCATGTCTAAAAATTTCACAACATTTATTGTATCGTATTTAATTCCTCTACAATATGCTGATTTAATTTATGTTTAACATATTCTATCGCGGCGCGAACAGCGTTCTTTATAGCTTTAGCGTTTGAAGCGCCGTGGGCTATTATGACCCTGCCGTCAACTCCCAGAAGCGGCGCGCCGCCGTATTCGGAAGAATCTATCTTCTTCCGGATGGCTCTATAAGCCGAAAGGCTCAAGATCGCCCCGATTTTAGGTAAAAGACTTTTTGTAAGCTCCTTTTTAAGGAACGCGCTTGAGGCCTCCGCGAAGCTTTCGGTGACTTTAAGGACAATATTTCCTACGAACCCGTCGCATACGACGACATCGGCCTTCCCTGTATAAACATCCCTCGCCTCAATATTGCCGATAAAATTTAGCCCGCTTTTCTCAAAAAGCTGCCGCGCCTCCTTGACCAGCTCCGTCCCCTTGGACTCCTCCTGGCCTATGTTTAATAACCCAACGGTCGGATTTTCCATGCCTAAAATATATTTGGAATATGACAAACCCATGGCCCCATAATGCAGAAGATGCAGAGGGGTCGTATCTATATTGGCGCCTCCGTCTATCATTATGCACGGCTTTGTCAATGTCGGAAAGACTATGCCTATGCCGGCTCGCTCGATACCGGGCAGCGTCCTAAGTTTAAGCGTTGCCGCGCACACAACAGCGCCCGTGTTTCCGGCGCTGATAAAAGCATCGACCTCTTTATTCTTCAGCATCTCCATGCCGACCGAAATGGATGAATCTTTTTTCCGCCTCACACTGGTGGCGGCCGGCTCACCCATATTTATAACCTCGGAGGCGTTCTTGATTATAATCTTTTCTGCGGAATAATCGGTCTTCTCCAGTAATTTTTTGATGTTCCGTTCCTTGCCGACAAGGACAATATGGCAATCAAATTCTTTAGATGCCCTCGCCGCGCCTTCGACAACAACACGTGGCGCCCTGTCTCCGCCCATCGCGTCTAAAGCAACTTTAATCATGATTTTTCTCTAATGATTACAGCGATTTCTGACAGATTACGGAGATTTTACTTATCTTAATCTCTATCTCTGCAATCTTTCCTTAATCGCTGTAATCTATTTTCCTCTTAATCGCCGCAATCCCTCTTAACGCCTAACTCGTCTTCTTCTTATCCTCGCGTTCTCTCTTCTTCTCTTCCTTACTCAATATTGTAACGCAAGCTTCACCCTTATAGTACCCGCAAAAAGGACATATCCGATGCGGTAATTTCGGTTTTTCGCATTGCGGGCATTTCGACAGATTCCGCGTTTTTATTTTATAAAAGGTCCTTCTGAGTCTTCCGCGTTGTTTGGAATGTCTCCGTTTTGGATTCGCCATCTTTTTGACCCTTTCTTCCTGATTAGCGTCTAGCGTCTAGCGATTAGCGTCTAGTAGAAAAAAGACTTTTGTAATCTTTTTAGTCGCTAATCGCTTCCGCCCTCTGCCGAAAGACGCTTATTCCTAACCAGCCTGTACGTATCCTCCGCTATCAAAAGCTCCTCATTCGTCGGTATAATTAAAAACTTCGCCTGCCCTCTAAGGACGGGGCGAAACGCTCTTGAGAGCTCCTTTTTGATCCTTGTAACATTCTCTCCGATGCCGCCTGTTAAGACAACCGCATCCAGGCCTCCCATAACAGCGGCATAGGCGCCTATGTATTTTTTTATTCTATAGACAAAAATCTCAAAAGCAACCGCTGCGCGCCTGTTACCCTTTTTCATCTCTGAAAGCACGTCCCTCATATCGTTGCTTATCCCTGAAACCCCGAGAAAACCGCTCTCTTTATTGAGAATCTCGTTGATCCTTCGTATGCCAAAACCCTCTTTTTCCATTAAAAACGTGACTATGGCCGGGTCTAAATCGCCTGAGCGCGTTCCCATCAAGAGCCCTTCTAAAGGAGTAAAACCCATCGTCGTATCCACTGACTTCCCGCTCAGGACCGCCGCCATGCTGCATCCGTTACCCAAATGCACCGTCACTAATTTCAGCTTTCGGATAGGTTTTTTTAATATCCTCGCGGCTTCGTTTGCGACAAATCTGTGACTTGTGCCGTGAAAGCCGTATCTTCTTATTTTGTATTTCTTATAGAAAATAAAAGGTATTCCGTAAATATAAGCGTGAGGCGGGATAGATTGATGAAACGCCGTGTCAAAAACCGCTATCTGCGGTATGCCGGGAAAGTATCTTTTGCAGGCCCTTATACCCTCCAGAGACGGCGGGTTGTGCAGCGGCGCAAGCTCGCTGGACATCTCGATCGACTCGATGACTTTCTTGTCTATTATAACCGCCTCGCCGAATTCTTCCCCGCCATGGACAACCCTGTGGCCTATCCCTTTGATTTCGCTGACAGATTCCACAAAAGCTCCATCATTAAGAAGCCGGTCCTTTATTATTCTTATGGACTCATAATGGTTTTCGCATCCGGACCGCTTTTCGCCTATCCTCTCGACAATACCTTTCGCTATGTGTCTCTTGGATTCTATATCAAAGAGCTGATATTTGGCAGATGAGCTGCCGCAGTTTATTACCAGTATTAACATTGCTGTTGGTTATCTTATATATTCACTTACCGCTTACTATAGTTACTATAACGGACCGCGCTTGAGGCCTGACTATTACCTGTCGATTAGCACACCCTCTCATCCGTATCGATTCACGCCAATCCCCGCCCGCGTTAACAAAGTTTACACACCTTAGAGCGCCTTTGCGCAATTATGACATTCACAACAATGGCATCGACTATTTCTTCAACGCCGCAACCGCGGGAAAGATCGCTGCACGGCCTTGTTAAACCCTGCAAAATGGGCCCTATTACGCGGGCGCTTCCCAGCCGTTGTGTCAATTTGTAGGCGATGTTACCCGCATCCAGATTGGGGAATATGAGAACATTCGCCTTTCCGGCAACATCGCTCTTTGGCGCTTTTATTCCCGCGACCTCCGGGACAATCGCCGCGTCCAGCTGCAGCTCTCCGTCCACCATCAAATCCGGATGTTTTTCTTTTATTATCTTAAGCGTCTTCAAAACTTTTTCTACGGAATCACCTTTCGCGCTGCCTTTTGTCGAATAGCTAAGAAGCGCGATACGCGCCTTACCTTTCCCGACTGCTGGCAAGAAGTCGGCGCCTATGACGCCTGGGGCAGACCTTCCTTCGGCGGAAGCGGAAAAAAGCCTCTCGTAAAGGCGGCTGGCCGAAATGGTAATGCTGGCCAATTTATCCGGATCCGGGTCGGGTATTATAGCGCAATCGCCAAAAATAAACAACCCATTATCGCCGTAAGAAGAATTTTCCAGTTCAATTACGAAAAAACCGGAAACGACACTTATCTCCCTGTCAAGCTCCAGGCAGTGGATAGCGGCTCTGGCGACATTAGACGTTGTGTGGCTGGCGCCGGCAACAAAACCGTCCGCAACCCCAAGCCTGACCAGCATGGCGCCAAAATAAACGGAATCCCCTAAAACAATATCCCGGGCCTCGTCCCTGGTAATGCCTTTGTGTTTCCTCAAATTGTAAAATGCCTCTGTTATCTCCGCCGATTTGGGGTATTTCCCTGGTTCGATAACCCGTATTTTATCCAATGAAACAGATTGGTCCCTGGCGATCTTATTGACCTTATCTTCCTTGCCTATTAAGATTGTTTCCGCGATACCAAGCGCCGTCGCGACGCTTGCCGCCTTAAGAACCCTCGGTTCGTCTCCCTCGGGAAGTATAATCCTTTTAGGATCTTTTTTGGCGGTTTCTTTTAACGCTTCTATCTGGCTTGTCATTTTAACGGTGGTTTTTTTCGCCTTAAGGCCGGTTTGTTTCCGCTTTTAACGGAAAGTTTCTCTCTGAGTTTCTCAGCTACAAAGGAAGGCACAAAACTTGTGACATCAGCCCCCAGGCTTACTGTTTCCTTGATAAGTTTGCTTGAAAGATAAGCAAAATTTTCCTTCGTCATCATAAAAATAGTCTCGATATCTTCGGATAATTTTTTATTGGTCAGGGCCATCTGAAATTCAAATTCAAAATCAGAGATCATGCGAAGCCCCCGGATGATAACCCGGGTCTCTTTCTCCTTCGCGTATTCGATGACAAGCCCGTCAAAATCCTCTACCAGCACATTTTCCAAATGCGCTGTAGCTTTTTTCAGCATCTCTACCCTCTCTTCCATGGTAAATAGCGGGCCTTTCTCATGGCTATGGGCCACGCCGACAAAAACCCGGTCATACAGCTTTGAGGCCCTTTCTATGATGTCTATATGGCCATACGTGACCGGGTCGAATGTTCCTGGATAAATCGCTTTTCTGTTCACTTTTTATACACAGGTTAACAAGAGATATGACACGCAATGCAACGCCAAATCTGCGATCATCTGCGGTTATAAAAAGATATGACCGTATCGCCGTACTTCCTCTGTCTGACCAAAATTAAATTAATAAGTCTTTCGGGAAGCGGGTCTTTTTTAAAATGTTCGGCTATAATCAAGCCATGAGGGGATAATATATCACAAGCATCTATTTTTATCAAGGAATTTTTAGCAAGGCTTTTGCCATAAGGGGGATCCATGAATATAATATCAAATTTTCTACCCGTCTTCTCAAGCTTCGAAATTGACTTAACCCCATCCATCTTGAACAGTTGGGAAAAATCGTCGCTCCGGCCTAAGAGCGAAATGTTAGACTTGATGGTATTTATACACTTAGTATTATTATCTACAAATATTACTATTTTAGCGCCGCGCGAAAACGCCTCTATGCCAAATGCGCCGCTACCGGCGTATAGGTCTAGGACCTCACTGTCAGGCACCTTCTCCCTAATGATATTAAATATGGCTTCGCGGACCCTGTCCTGGGTAGGCCGTACGGCAACGTCCCTGGGCATCTTTATTATTCTGCCCCTATATTCTCCGCCTATTATTCTCATAGTCGGCTCTCGGTTTTCGGCTATCAGCTTTCAGCTATCGGCTTTCAGCTGTCAACTATCAAGGTCACCACGTCACACGTCACAAGGTCACAAGTGTGAACATTCGAATCGGGTAACTTTGTGACATTGTATCCTTGTGACTTTACCTTTCGTGCTATTTCGAATCGTCAGTCGTCCTTTAACGAGTACGGTCCAACCTCGTAGGTTGGGGAGGTTCTGTTTATCGTGTTTCGAGTCAATGTATTTCCAACGTATTTCCATCGTATTTCAATTGTATATCAATCTTATATCAATGAGTTTCCATAAATTTCAATGAGTTTCTTCCTATGCGCTAAGAGTCAGGAGCTGGTCTGGGATTGCTTCAATGCGCTTAAGCATATAAGGCATTTCGCAATGACACGGCCTCGAATCGTCCTTCGTCCGAGCGAGCTTGCCCTTAAGCTTGTCGAAGGGCGAAGGGAGCGGTCGTCCATCGTCCTTCGTAACGAGTAACCCTATAACCTACTACCTATTACCTACTCCCTAACGTGCTATTCCGAATCGTCCCACGTCCCACGTACGAGCAAATAGTCAGCAGGAGCTCACCCTACATTAGTCAAATCCAGTTTTCCCGCAAACCGCCTTCCGAGAATGTTCTTGATAAACCCGTTCCTGGGGTCTTTCAGGTAGGGGTCCTGTTCGACCAAGTTAAATGCCTCAGCCCGCGCCTGTTCCATTATCTCAAAATCCCTCACTATGTTGCCAAAACGAAGCTCGGGTAAGCCGTGTTGTTTCGTCCCCAAAAATTCCCCGGGTCCCCTTAATTCCAGATCCTGCTCGGCGACTTTGAAGCCATCCTGGGTCTGGGACATCGTGTAGAATCTTTTTTTAGCGGCTTCCGTCCTCGGAGTTCCCAAAAGTATGCAGTAAGAGGAATACGAACCGCGCCCGATCCTCCCCCTTAGCTGGTGCAATTGCGAAAGCCCGAACTGCTCGGCGTTTTCTATGACCATAACCGTAGCATTGGGCACATCGATGCCGACTTCGATAACGGTTGTCGAAACCAGTATATCGATCTTCCGCTCCTTGAACCTCCTCATTATGTCATCTTTTTCTTTAACTGCCATCCTGCCATGGATAAGCCCCACTTTTAAATCCGAAAAAACCTCTTCTCGGAGTTTATTGTACATATGGGTCGCCGCCTTCTCCGCTCGAGTCAAGACTCCCTCCTTTGGCACGGTCAGAAGTTCCTGTGACGGCGATCTTTTGGTTGCCCATATCCTCGGATAGACTATATAAGCCTGCCGGCCCTGCCCTATCTCCTCCCTGATAAACTGATAGACCTTGGCCCGCTCACCCTCTTCAATCCAATAAGTCGTGATAGGATACCTTCCTTTAGGCAATTCCTTAATGACAGAGATGTCCAAGTCTCCGTAAACGGTCAAAGCAAGCGTGCGGGGGATAGGCGTCGCGGTCATGACAAGGACATCCGGATTCAAGCCCTTCTTTCTGAGAATATGCCGCTGGGCTACGCCGAACTTATGCTGCTCATCGATAACGACAAGCCCCAGCTTACTGAATCCCACATCCTCCCATATGAGCGCGTGCGTTCCTATAATAATATCCGTTTCCCCGTTCTCAATCTCTTTTTTTATCTCGAGTTTTTTCTCGGGTTTCAGCCCGCTAACCAAAAGTCGCACATTAATACCCAGCGGCATCAATAACTCGCTTATGCTTATGTAATGCTGCCTGGCTAAGATTTCGGTCGGAGCCATAAAGGCGCCCTGATACCCGTTCTGCGCCGTCAATAAAAACGCGTATATCGCGACCGCCGTTTTGCCGCTGCCGACATCGCCTTCCAGAAGACGGTTCATCGGCTTGGGGCTGGCCATATCTTTTTGAATCTCGTGTATGGCTTTAACCTGGGATTGAGTCAGTTCAAACGGGAACAACTTCTTAAAAGAATCGATCAAACCTCCGTCAAGGCTGTGGCTTATGCCGGGCGGGCCTGTCTTAACGTCCTTCTTTTTCAACGCCAGAGCAAGTTGCAGTATAAAAAATTCCTCAAAAACAAGCCTTTTGTATGCCTTATCCAAATTTTCAAAGGAAACCGGAAAATGTATGTTCTGTATCGCAAACCGCAGGTCAACCAGCCGTCTTCTGGCCCTTATATGAGTAGGCAAGCTCTCCTTTAAGGAAAACAGGCTATGCCTTATCGCCTCACGCGTTAAGGACCTTATGTAATGCTGATTGACATCCTGGGTGAGGGGGTAAATCGGGACGATCTTCCCCATATTGACGGAATCGCTTTTATCCTTGATAATCTCGTATTCAGGGTGGTTTATCTGAAGCTTATCGTACTTTTCGACCTTGCCGTAGATTATTATCTCCTGTCCGACGGTAAAAAGTTTTTTTAAAAAGGGCTGATTAAACCAGACGCAGTAGATCACACCTGTCTTATCCGCAAGCGCCATCTGAAATATGTTGATTCCCCTTTTTGTCACATGCGTGCCGAACGTAAGCACTTTTCCTTTTACGGTTTGATGCTCACCGACCTTAAGGTCCTTGATAAGACTGAAATTGCTTCTGTCTTCGTACCTCCTGGGCAAATAATACAATAGATCTTCTGTCGTGTTTATCCCCAATCTATTCAAAAATTCGGCTTTCTTGGGGCCGACACCTTTTAAATACCTTATGTCCGCCTTCCCCGGCCGTAAGAACGGCGGCTTCTGCGCTTCTATTTTTTTCTCTTGCATATTTTCTCTACTTATGATAACATCGGCATCTTACCGGCAAAATTGGCAAATAAATCGTCCGCCGGAACGTCGGGTAATGGGGTCGTTGAACCGGAACCCGTAACTCTATACCACAATAAACGTTCGACCACGTAATAAAACACGGGGTATCTCATGTCAAAAATTTGTTATATATGCGGGAAAAAACCTATTGCGGGCAGGACCATTAAACGACGTGGTCTGGCCAAGAAAAAAGGCGGTGTTGGGCAGCGTATAACCGGCATAACTAACCGTCGTTTCCTGCCAAATCTGCAGACCGTACATGCCATAATAAAAGGCAGATCAAAAAAAGTGCGTGTCTGTACGAAGTGCCTCAAAGCAGGCAAGATTGTGAAAGCCGTTTAATTATTCAAATCCGGGTTCTCAAACCAAAGGCCGGTCCGACTTAAGGCGGAAAACCCTATCTTCCTTAAGGCCTTCTACAGGATAACTTTCAAATCCCTCAGATCCAGTTGCAAAGAAGACAGTCCCTGCCACGTATTTATCGAAGGTGAGTAAACAAGGTCCACCATCGAACCCTTATAAGGCATGCTCATGCCTTCGGCGCGAAAAGTTATCGCTTCGCATGTAATCCTATTGTCCGTTACCCACATCTTAAGACCGCCCCTGGTTATCCTTTTTGGTTCGTTCTTAAGATACACATTGCTTGAAGAGAATATCGGGCGCGGGTTTTCCGGACCGAACGGCGCCAGAAGTTCCAGCTCTTCTACCAACCTTTCGGTCAGGTCCGAAAGTGAGACCTCTACATCGATATTTAAAGTGGGGCATAAATCCTCGTCTCGGATCTGTTCCTTCGCCAGTTTATTGATCTTATCCCTAAAACGGTCGATATTCCCCTTCTCTATCGACAGGCCGCAAGCGCCCTCATGCCCGCCGAAATCCAAGAGAAGCTCCCTGCAAGAATTAATAGTATCAAACATATGAAATCCGTCTATGCTCCTTCCCGAACCCCTGCCTATATTACCCTCTAAAGCTATCATAATTGTCGGTCTGTAGAATTTATCCGTGATGCGGCTGGCCACTATCCCTATGACGCCCACGTGCCAGTTGGGACTGGAAAGCACAATAACACGGAGATCCTTAAAATTTATTTCCCTTTTTATCTTTTCCATGGCTTCGCCTAAAACCTGGCTCTCTATCTTCTGTCTGTTCCTGTTTTCCCGGTTTAGGGTCTCCGCCAGCCTGCGCGCCTCGTCTGCGTCATCCGTCAAAAGCAATCTTAAAGCGACTTCGGGCGAGCCAACCCTTCCCATCGCGTTTATCCTGGGACCCAGTATATATCCTATATGACCGCAATTAATATCCTTGCCTTCCAGACCTGAAACCTCTATCAGCGCTTTTATGCCCGCTTTTTTAGTGCTGCTGAGCTTCTTTAGGCCGTTTTTTGTAAGTATCCTATTTTCGCCTTTTTGAACTGCCAGATCACTGACCGTTCCGAGGGCGACAAGGTCCAGGTGTTCCTCTAACGCAAAAGGCGAACCCTCCAAAAGCGCCTGGGCTAACTTATAGGCAAGGCCCACACCGGTGAGGTGCTTAAACGGATATCCGCATCCTTCCCGCAGTGGATTTATTATCGAATACGCTTTCGGCAGAGAACCTTCTTTGATCTCATGATGGTCTGTCACTATGACGTCTATGTTGAGGGAATTCGCGAGTTCTATCTCTTTATGCGCGCTTATTCCGCAGTCAACTGTAAGGATAAGTGAAACTTTTTTGCGGTGAGCTAATCTTACGGCCTCTGAATTCAGCCCATATCCTTCCTCTAACCTATTAGGAATATACGTCGTTACATTCGCTTTTAAATAAGCGAAGACCCTGCTTAAGAGACCGACGGCTGTTATACCGTCAACATCATAATCCCCGTAAAGAAAAATATGCTCCTTTTCCCTTATGGCGCGCCTTATCCTGGCCACGGATTTATCCATGTCCTTTAAAAGGTGAGGATCATAGCAGGAATCGAGCTCGCCATACAGAAAATCATAGGCGGCCCTCTCATCTTCTATGCCCCTGTTAAGCAGAAGCTGGGCGACAATAGGGGATATCTTTAAGGAATTCGCGAGAGTGGTCTGCAGTTGCGGATTGGAATCTTTTATTTTCCAGATTCTGTTCATTTTAGTTTTCAGCTATCGGCTCTCAGCCATCAGCTACTGGGTATCAGCTATTAGCTATCGGCTATTAGCCATCGGGTCAATGTATTTCAATAATCGAAGGTTTCTTAAGATTGCTTATATATCGTGAAATTCGATGTGCGTCTCGCCGTTTATTTTGTTACGTGGGATCCCGCAATATCGCAAATACGGCGGGAAAATTCGAAATTCGTGACAATTCCAACGAGTCATTGGTGCAGGTATTTTCGAAACGCACCGTGGCAATCTCTTTCGTTTGGGATTGCTTCAATGCGCTTAAGCATACAAGGCATTTCGCAATGACGCGCTTTTTTGTCTATACCCCGAGCTCGAGTCGTCCTACGTCCTACGGAACGGGCACCTTAAACATCGTAGGTTTCTTGATGTTGCTTGATGTTTCTTAAGGTTGCTTATATATCGTGAAATTCGAAATTCGTATGTATATCAATTGTTCAATCCGTTTCAATGAATTTCCATAAGTTTCAATAAATTTCAATGAGTTTCAATGTATTTCCACTGTATTTCCATCGCATTTCAATTGTATTTCCATCGAGTCAATGTGTTTCCATGAGTTTCAATGAATTTCAATGAGTTTCTTCCTATCAGCTAAGAGCTATGAGCCAAGAGCTACTTTATCTTTTCACTTTCACGCGTTTTGACGGCCAGTCGATCAGTATGGGACTGGCAACAAAGACCGATGAGTATGTACCGACGATAACGCCCACCAGCATTACAAAAGCAAAATCATTGATAACTTCGCCTCCGAAGAAATATAGGGCCAGGACAACTACAAGCGTTGTCAGGGAAGTAAGCAGGGTGCGCGACAAAGTCTGATTTATGCTGGTGTTTATAATCTCCGGATATGTCGCCTTGCGCATGAGTTTTCTGTCTTCCCTTATCCTGTCAAAGACGACGATCGTATCATTTATAGAATAACCCACGATGGTAAGGAGCGCAGCTATTACGGGGATAGAAATCTCTCTGTTGGTAAGGGCCAGGGCCCCGAGGCTTATAAGGACATCGTGTAAAAGGGCCACAATAGCGGCTATAGCAAATCTGAACTCAAACCTGAAAGAGATATAAATACATATGCCTAACATGGCAAAAAGCACGGCCTTCAAGGCTTTTTCTCTTAAATCTTTACCGATGGAAGGTCCTACCTTCTCTATCCTCATCACATCAAAACTGTTATCCTTAAAAGATTCCTTGAACTTCGCTATAATATCGTTCGAGTTGTCCTCTTGTGTCTTTATCAGGACCTCTCTTTTATCGGCAAATTGCTGGATAGGGACATTTCCCGAACCGATCTCCCTCAAAGCCGCTCTGATATTATCCAATGGGACGACCGTATGGAATTTATACTGTTGGAGAACGCCACCTGTAAAATCTATGCTGTAATTCGCCTCTTTTTTTCTCATAAAGGCGAACATGCCGATGATTATTAAAATGATCGAGACTATATATGCGCCTTTTCTCATCCCTATAAAGTTGATTTTCGAATCCTTTATGAACTGCAGCATTGTCAACTTGTTGATCTTGCGCTCGCCTGTCGTAAAAAGATCCAGGATAAGCCTTGTTATGACTATGGCCGCAAACATGCTGGATACGATACCTATGCTAAGCACCGTTGCAAAACCTCTTACCGGCCCCGTGCCGAACTGAAAAAGTATAAGAGCGGTTATCAGCGTGGTAAGGTTGGCGTCGAGAATCGTCAGGAATGCGCGTTGAAAACCGCTTTGTATAGCGGCACGAATCGACTTTCCCAGGCGTGATTCTTCCCTTATCCTCTCAAATATGAGGACGTTGGCATCGACTGACATGCCTATCGTAAGCACGAGTCCGGCTATGCCGGGCAAAGTGAGCGTCCCATGAAAATAAGCCAACGCGCCCATGATCAGGATCAAATTCAAAATAAGCGCGAAATCGGCTATTAAGCCCGCTATCATATAATACAAGGCCATGAATATCAGGACTGCAACGCCACCTATCAAAGTCGCCCTTATGCCTTTTTCTATGGAATCCCTCCCAAGCGTCGGGCCTACCGTCCTTTCCTCTATGATCTTGACCGGACAAGGCAAAGAGCCGGATTCCAAAACTATGGCCAATCTCCTGGCCGAATCCCTGGAAAAATTTCCCTCTATCCTTCCCTCGCCTCCGGGAATAACCGACCTGATCACAGGAGCGGATATAAGAGTCCCGTCCAGCACGATCGCCAGCTGTTTTTCCAGGTTTTCCCTTGTCACGTCCGCAAATATTTTGGCACCTTCCTTATCCAGCGTAAATTTAACATAGGGCGTACCGAATCTCTGCTGGTCAAAGTCAACTTCCGCGCTGGCTATATGCTCTCCTCTCATCTCCACTTCTTTTGATACCAGGTATTCTATGATCTCCTTGTTGCTCCTATCTTTCATGGTCAACAATTCATACCCTTCTAATTCTTTTTTCTTTGCCTCCTCCGCCTGCGCCTCTTTTTCTTTTTCTTCCCCTACTAGCCCTGTTTCCTCTACTTTCGCCTCGCCTACCTCAGCCTGACCTTCTTTTGCTTCTTCCGGACGCATTTCCCCCGATTTTTCTTCTTCCCCTGCTTCCTTTATCGCAATGGCTTCCTTGAACAATTCAGGGTTATCTGACACCAGGCGGAATTCAAGATGGGCGACCTGATTTACTATTTTTATGGCTTCCTCCCTGTTCGTCTCTCCGGGGAGCTGTATTACGATCCTGTCTCCGGTCACCTTATTTATAAGCGGTTCTTTAAGGCCCATGTTATCGATTCTGTTGCGTATAGTAGTAACGGCTCTATCGCTGGCGTCTCTTGCCTCTTCTTCGGTAAGTCCGGATGTATCCACTTCAAGAACCAGATACATACCGCCCTGAAGGTCCAGGCCCAAATTGACCTTTCCTTCTTTAATCAGATCGCCTTCCTTATTTCGCACATCCAAAGGAGGATAACCGATCCAGAACGCAAAGCCGACTACTAATATAACCAGGACAGTTTTCCATTTTAAATTTTTAGTCATGTAATAGCCTCCACAATAATCTTGGCGAAACCCGCACAGACCCTCCGGCTAAGGCGATCCTTTTTTCTGCCTCAGCGTAAAAGCAGATTTGCCTTACGCAGATGTCATCCGCCACCGCCGGCGTACGATTTGTGTTTACTCGCTTTTTTAAGCCTGGTGAGATTTTTTCAACGTAGCAACAGCGACTTTTTGGACTTCGATCTTTACATTATCATCTACCCGTAAAACAACCGAGCTTTCCTTGACATTCACAATCGTCCCGTGAATGCCGCCTGAAGTAATGACCTCATCGTTCTTCTTCAGCCCCTCAACCATCTTTTTATGGTCTTCCTGAGTTTTCTTTTGCGGGCGTATGAGAAGGAAATAAAATATGATGAATATCAGTATTATAGGCATCAATGAAATCATCGGACTCGGCGCTGTCTGAACTGACGGCCCCGCGCTCTGCGCGTATGCGTTCAACATCTCTAACCTCCCGTACTTTTGGCTTCGGGCTTTGCGCTGTGGGCTGACAGCCCATCGCATATCGTTTACGGCTCTTTCTGAGCGTATTGTATGCGAAATTCTTTTATGAATCTGGCAAACCTATCTTCTTTTATAGCAAGCCTGGAAGCCTCTATAAGTTTAACATAAAAATAGATATTATGCAATGACACAAGACGAAGCCCCAATATCTCATTTGTATTAAAAAGGTGCCTTATATAAGCCCTGGTATAATTTTTGCATGTGCCACAGCCGCATTTTTTGTCTATGGGTCCTATATCCTTTTTAAAAGGCGCGTTTCTCAACTGCAGCTCCCCGCTCCAGGTAAAAGCCTGGCCATTCCTTCCATTCCTTGTAGGCACAACGCAATCGAATAGATCCGCCCCCTCGGCTATGGCGTCAAGCATATCCATCGGCGTCCCCACACCCATAAGATAGCGCGTCTTATCTTCCGGTAAGAGACCGGACGCATATTCCGTGACTTCATGAATCAATTTTTGCGGTTCTCCCACGGCAACTCCGCCGATCGCATATCCGTCAAAATCAATCCCTACCGTCTCTTCGACCGCCCTCCTGCGGAGATCCAGATAAGTTCCGCCTTGTATGATGCCGAACAAAAGCTGCCTAGCCGGCAATTTTGCGCCCTTATGACCTGGTGACCTGGTGACCTGGTGACCTTTAGTATGCGCAATCTTCGACCTCTTGGCCCAGTCAAACGTTGTTTCAAGCGAACTTTCTACTTGATTTCGACTTACGGGATAACTAAGACATTCATCCAGCGGCATCATTATGTCGCTTCCTAAAATTTTTTGAAACTCTATGATGCTTTCGGGGGTCAGGAAATGGCTCGATCCG
>MHFD01000031.1:12505-12678 GCA_001804045.1 Omnitrophica bacterium RBG_13_46_9 | reverse complement strand
TTTAAACTGGACTCCTTCTTTTTTGACCTTACGTAATACTGCCATGCTGAATACCTGATAGCCGCCGCTATCGGTCATGATAGGCCCGTTCCACGACATGAAATTGTGCAGGGACCCTGTTTTTTTAAAGACCTCTTCGCCCGGCCTCAGGTACAGGTGGTAGGCATTGGCCA
>MHFD01000031.1:11879-12490 GCA_001804045.1 Omnitrophica bacterium RBG_13_46_9 | reverse complement strand
GCCTAGACGCTAGACGCTAATCGCTAGACGCTATTTATATTATCAGCATCGCGTCCCCGTAACTGAAAAATCTGAACTTTTTTTCTATCGCGTACCTATAAGCCTTAAAAAGCAACTCCTTGCCTGCAAATGCGCTTGTGAGAAGAATAAGGGTGGATCTCGGCAGATGAAAGTTGGTAATCAGCAAATCGGCCATTTTAAATTCGTAGCCCGGATAGATATATAAACTCGTAAACCCCTCGATCACTCTTGCCGCGGCGTCACCTTCATCCCCCGCCCCCGAGACAGGGCGCGTAAAATCTCCCGCGCAAGTCTCAAGGGTCCTTAAAGTTGTTGTCCCGCAAGAGAAAATCCTTGCCTTTCTGTGGCGCGCCTCCTTTATGATCGCGAAATCCCCTGACGAGATACGGTAAAATTCTGGGTGCATCTTATGGTCTTCCACTGTCTCTTCTTTTACAGGCGCGAATGTGGCATAGCTTACATGAAGAGTAATATAGGCTATTTTGACCTCTTTTGCCTTCAGTTCATTTATCGCGTCTTGGGTAAAGTGAAGTCCGGCTGTAGGTGAAGCTGTCGCGCCATCTAAACTTGCGAAAACCGTCTGGTATCTT
>MHFD01000031.1:11506-11815 GCA_001804045.1 Omnitrophica bacterium RBG_13_46_9 | reverse complement strand
CTAAAATATCATCCAGGGGCCTCTCAAACTCCACCAACCTCCCTATTTCGGCCCTCCCCAGCACCCTGGCCTCATCCCCGGACTCAAGCAAAACGCTTTCCCCTTCTTTCAACCTCCCGGAAGGCCGCACCAGCGTCTCAGTCGGGTTTTTTGTCCTATCCAATATAAAAATCTCAACCCTTCCCCCTGTTTTTCTCTTTCCGAAAAGCCGCGCAGGAATGACCCTCGTATTATTCAAAACAAGAAGATCGCCTTTTATGAAATAACCTATGATATCCGCGAATCTCCTTTCCTCAAAACAGCCTTTTT
>MHFD01000031.1:11116-11403 GCA_001804045.1 Omnitrophica bacterium RBG_13_46_9 | reverse complement strand
TGCGCTCTCAAGTCACGTCTCATCCTGTATCGTAGATAGCGTCGCGCCCGGGTAGTAAAACTCCAGAATCTTTTTATAATTAAAGTGCCTTTTTGCCATGCCGAACGCGCCCCACTGGCACATGCCGACACCATGGCCCCATCCTTTTCCTCTGAATATCACTCCCCTTGGCGTAATATCGACAGTGAAATTGGTGCTCTTTATCACATTGGGACCGACGGCCAGTCGAAACACATATCCCTTTATTTCCCTTACGCCTTTTTTGTCATTTATCTTGACGCTCTCCA
>MHFD01000031.1:10207-11054 GCA_001804045.1 Omnitrophica bacterium RBG_13_46_9 | reverse complement strand
GATTTTACCTCTTGTGGCATCGACCGCCAGTGTTGTCTTACGACGTTCGCTCGCCCTCCCGCCGTAAACCTGGGAATAGATGTCGCTTGTGACATCGTAATCCCTGTCGCCCAACTCCTTTATCCTGCATAAAGCAAATGTCCTCGCCACTATCGCCTGCGCCTTTAAGGTCTCTGCGGGCCAATAGTGAGGTGTTTCGTGATATAGGACGCCGTACAGATATTTCTCTATATCGAGATGATTTATGACCAAAAGCTTCAGTTCTTTTGTCCGTAAAATATCTACGACCCCCCGGAAGCGCATATTGTCGACAAAAATTGTCGCCTCTTTATCAGGAATGACTCTTATCCCATAGATCATGAACTCCTGGTCGCCCAGTTTCAGCCCGCTATTTGTAGGAAGAACGGGTTCTCTATTCAAATAATCTTTTTTGTCCAATGTGATATCTGAATTTATGGCTTTTATCGTGTACGGGCCTTTTACCATCAGCGACAGTCTGTCTTCGCCGGTGCTTACGCAGACCCTGATATTCGGGTAGTCCGCGGGATAGCCGCCTTCTGAAAAACAGGCGAATACAAAGATGGCGGCTATAGACAGGAAAAACAAGAGGGATTTTATGGTCATCTCTTAAAGAATAGAAAGAATATAACGGATAAGGCGACGCTTATCAGGATACAGGTCGTTATCGGAAAATAAAATGTAAAGTTTTTCTTGCTGATAAGGATGTCCCCGGGAAGGCGGCCAAACCATGAGATCCTCCCGCCAAGGACGAAAAAAATGCCTATAATAATCAATACCATCCCAAATATGATTAAGGACTTGCCGATATGGCTCATATTATCAAAAT
>MHFD01000031.1:9480-10015 GCA_001804045.1 Omnitrophica bacterium RBG_13_46_9 | reverse complement strand
ACCCGTTCTCTTTAGCGAAAAGCGCTGTATTCTCCAATCTCATGAACCAGCAGACCGAACACCGCGTGGGAGTGTCACATTTTTTTGCGATACTTTTGAAGAAATTGTCCGGCTCGTATTCGGTAAAAATCAGCTCCAGACCACCGGACTTAAAATAGGTCTCTGTCTCTTTTCTTCTTTTAACGTATTCGGGACAGGGCTGGATATTTGGATTGTAGAAAAAACCTGTTACTTCGAAACCGTCTTTTATCGCTTCCTGAGCAGGATATATAGCGCAAGGCGCGCAACATGTATGCAATAATAATTTCATTATAGTCTGCGCGTCATGCGCCTTTAAGACCCGGTACTGTTAGCTCTCGAACATAAACCTATCGGACAGACTCGCTCACTTGCCTTAGCGCTGACGCATAAACGGCCTGATTAAAACATCTCCTTTTGTGTTTCTTCTTTCTTTAGCCCTAAATGCCTGTACGCCAATTCTGTCAACTGCCTTCCGCGCGGCGTCCTCTTTATAAGGCCTTTTTTAAGAAGAAAC
>MHFD01000031.1:7842-9470 GCA_001804045.1 Omnitrophica bacterium RBG_13_46_9 | reverse complement strand
CATCCACAATCGTATCGGGTTCCTCGTTCATGGTGGAAGCCAAAGCCTCAATGCCGACGGGTCCGCCGTTATAGGACGAATGGATTATCTGAATGACCTTTCTATCGATGAAATCAAGCCCTAATTCATCCACGCCGTGGCTTTTTAGAGCTTCGATGGTTATCTCCCTGGTTATTCTGCCGTCGCTTTTCACCTCTGACCAGTCACGGACGCGCCTTAGAAGCCGATTTACCACGCGCGGTGTCCCGCGGGACCTCTTGGCGATCTCTCTTGCGCCCTCCTTGTCTATGGGAATACCCAGGATTTTCGCAGACCGCGTGACAATCTTCACAAGGTCCTCTGTTTCATAGAAGTCCACGTGGTAAAACATCCCGAATCTCCCCCTAAGGGGGGCCGTAAGAAGCCCGGCCCGCGTAGTGGCGCCGACCAGCGTAAATCTCTTCAGATTGAATTTTATCGTTTTCGCACAGGGGCCTTTATCTATTATAAAATCGATCTGGAAGTTTTCCATCCCGGGATAAAGAAACTCCTCTACAATTTTTGTAAGGCGGTGAATTTCGTCTATAAAAAGCACGTCGCCTTGGCCAAGATTGGTAAGAATTCCTATCAGGTCCCCCGCGCGCTCGATCGCAGGTCCGCTTGTCGCCGTAATGGACACGCCCAGCTCATTCGCTATGACATGGGCGAGACTTGTCTTGCCCAGGCCTGGCGGGCCCGAGAGAAGAACGTGTTCCAGTGGCTCTTTTCTTTTCTTTGCCGCTTCGAGGGAAATCTTCAGATTCTCGATGGTATCTCTTTGGCCGATGAAATCCTTTAGCCTTGTCGGCCTCAAAGATATATTAAGGACTATATCCTCTTCGGTCTCTTTCTCGTGCAGGATTTTCTCTCTTTTATCTTCTTTTTTCATTATTATTTTTTTACACAGATATGCACAGATACAGCGCCATATTTACGTTTTCACAAGATGAACACAGATATTAGTTTCTGTGTTCATCTGTGCCTAAAAGTTAGACTTAACGCTTTATCTGTGCTCATCTGTGTTTCTCGTTCTGTCTGGCCTTATAAACCTCGTTCAAAAGCGCTTCGCTGGAGTTTACCTTGGGGTTTTTACGTAGGGCTTTATCGATCATCTCCATGGCCTCTTTTCTTTTATACTGTAGTTGCGAAAGCACGGCCAGGGCTTCTTCCCTGATATCCTCGGCAAGTCCAGGCAGGTCTCTCACGAAACGGTCCTGGATCAGCCCGAATTTACCTATCTTCCCCTGAAGTTTCGCGATGATCTCTTTTGCCCGCTGTTCACCTATGCCGGGAAGGGTCTTTAGAAGCACCAGGTCCGCCCTATCGATAGCATCGGCTATATCGGAGAATGGTAAAATCAAGGCCTTACACGCCGCTTTTGGACCAACTCCGGAAACGGTTATGAATTTCTCAAAAAATTCTTTTTCAATCTCATTCAGGAAACCTATAAGAACCGGGATGCTCTTGGAGGGATCTGTCTGCAGATAATAATAAGTGATGAGTTCTATGTCCCCGCCCTGGGCATTATCCTTTTCGATAACCTTCATTATAGCTTCGGGCACAAGAATTTCGTAGGAAATCCCGCCCATAACTTCGAGTAAGATATTGTT
>MHFD01000031.1:2935-7819 GCA_001804045.1 Omnitrophica bacterium RBG_13_46_9 | reverse complement strand
CGCGTATTCGCGATATCATTTTATAACCGGTCACACAGATATGGATTCATCTGCGTAATCCCATTTTTCAGCGCAATTCCGCGTTCGCGTAGGTCAGGGCGCATGCCAGAGCATCCGCTACGTCCTTGGGCTTCGGCATCTCCCGAAGCCCCAGAAGCTGCTGGACCATGCCCTGTATCTGTATCTTTGACGCCTGCCCCTTGCCGGTCATGGCTTTTTTTATTCTTTTTGCGTGATAATTAATCAGTTTTATGCCGGACACTCCCGCAGCAAGACACACGACTCCCCGTGCGTGCCCCATAAGAAGGGCCGTTACAGGGTGCCTGTAGTGGGAATAAAGCTTCTCAAGGACTATGTATTCCGGTTTATACTCATTGATTATTTCTATGATATTCTGGTATATTTTAGTGAGTCTTGCGCTGATATTATCGCTTTTCTTTGTCCGTATAACACCGGCCTCTTTCAATCTTATTCGCTTTGACCTGCCGATCTCTATCAAACCGTAACCGGTTATGGACAAACCGGGATCAATGCCAAGTATTATCATCTTTTATAACGCGTATTTGCGTTCGACTTTTCCGCCTCACGACGAAACTAGCCGGCGTGCGTGGATTTATTGCTGCTTCAGCCACGCTAGCCCTGTCAAGAGGCGTTTTCCATCTCTTTCAGGATATCGTCGGGGATATCGAAATTTCCGTAAACGTTTTGTACGTCGTCATTGTCCTCAAGCTCATCCACAAGCACGAGCAGCTTTTTAGCGTCCTCTCCGACGACTCTGATAGTACTCTTCGGCACTTTCGTAACTTCCGCTGATTCTACCGCAATTTTATTGTCCTCGATGGCCTTCTTGACGCTATCGAGATCCGCCGGTTGGGTGGTTATGGCATACGTCGTCTCTTCCGATTTCATATCCTCTGCGCCAGCCTCCAGGATTATGGACATGAGCCTGTCTTCTTCTATTGCCGTTTTATTGATAACGATATACCCCTTCTTCTCAAACATCCAGCTCACAGAACCTGAGCCGGCCATGTTGCCGCCTCTCTTGGAAAATATATTTCTTACTTCGCTAGTCGTGCGGTTCTTGTTATCCGTCAGCACATCGACCATAATGGCGACGCCGCCCGGTCCGTAACCCTCATAAAACACTTCTTCGTAATTTACCCCCTCCAGTTCGCCGGTACCCTTTTTTATACCACGCTCGATGTTATCCGCCGGCATGTTCGAGTCTTTGGCCCTCTGTATAGCCAGCCTCAAGCGCGGGTTGGCTTCCGGCTTTCCTCCGCTCTGCCGTGCCGCCACGGTTATCTCCCTTATTAACTTTGTAAAGATCTTCCCTCTTTTCGCATCAAGCGCGCCTTTTTTGTGTTTGATACTCGCCCATTTTGAGTGTCCGCTCATTAAATCGTCTCCTTTTAAGTTTTTGTTTTATGCTGTTACAAAACTGATTTTAGCCTGTGATTACAGTGATTTTTTAAAAGAGGTTACAGCGATTTCCTCGTCTAGAAGTAATCGCTGCAATCTTTTCTTTAATCTCTGTAATCATAATTTTGTTATGCCCTATTTCTGATTCGGAGAACCGATTTCATCCCCGGCTGACGCTCAACAACGTGTCTGCATCAGCGAGGGATTACTTTCTCTCCCTTAATTTTTTCCTGATTATAATTTTATCCTGGGCTGATTCGTAAAAAGACACTAAATCAGCGCGGGATCTTTTCATGCCTTAGACGCTTCTTCCTTTACTTTCTTAGCGTTATCTATAATCGTTTGCGCCAGGTTCGAAGGGACCATTTCGTAATAGGAAAATCTCATTGTATAACTGCCTTTTCCGCCCGTTATGGACTTAAGTTCATTCGCCCACTTATACATCTCTTCCAATGGGACCTTGGCCTTGATAACCTGCATACCGATGCCGGGCTCCATCCCCATGATCCTTCCCCTTCTGGAATTCAGGCTTCCGGTGATATCGCCCATGAGTTCGTCCGGAATCGTGACATCCACATCCATAATAGGTTCCAGTAGAACGGGTTTTGATTTAAGAACGGCTTCTTTAAAACCCTGTCGCGCCGCTATCTGAAAAGCTATGTCCTTGGAATCCACGGGGTGTGTTTTTCCGTCATAAATTATAGCTTTGATGTCTACCAACGGAAAACCCGCCAAAGCGCCCTCCTGCATCGCTGATTTGACGCCTTTTTCGCAACTGACTATAAACGGAGCCGGAATAGCGCCGCCCACTACTTCGTCCTCAAACGTAAAACCCGTGCCTCTTGGCAGCGGTTCCACCCGCAGCCAGACTTCGGCAAATTGTCCGGCTCCGCCTGACTGTTTCTTATGCCGGTATTGGGCCCCGCCTTTGGCCATTATGGTTTCTTTATAAGCCACTTTTGGCGTACCCATTTCTACCTCAACGCCGTAGCGCTTTTTCATCTTATCTATCATGATGTTTATATGCAGGTCCCCCATCCCTGAGGCGATGAGTTCTTTGGTCTGGAGTTCCCGTGTTATCTTAAAAGTAGCGTCTTCCGCCGTCAGCTTGTGCAAGGCACTGGAGATCTTATCTTCATCCGAGCGCGTTTTTGGTTTTATGGAAAAAGATATTGCGGGTTCGGGAAAATTAAAATGATTGAATACGACCGGCTCTTTTTCCGTTGACAGCGAATCTTCCGTCTGGGTATTCTTTAATTTGGCGACGCATGCAATGTCGCCAGCGCCGGCAGAATCTACCGGTCTCTGGTTTTTTCCCTGGACCGTGAGAAGCTGCCCTATTTTTTCTAAGCTTTTCTTGGAGGAGTTATAAAAAGATGTGTTGGATAAGACGCTTCCGGAAAAGATCCTGAATATCGATAGCTGTCCCACATACGGATCGGAAATAGTCTTGAAGACCTGACTGCTGAAGAAATTACTCTCTTTGGGGTGGATTGAAATCTTCTCGCCTGTCTGTGCGTTTATGGCCTCGCGGGGAGGCATCTCATCGGGAGAAGGCATGTTCTCCAAAACGCAATCGAGAAGCTCTTTTATGCCGATACCCAAAACCGACGACCCCGCCATTATGGGGATTATTCTATTCTCGTGGATGCCTTTCTTGAGAACGGGTTTTATCTCATCGCGGGATAATTCCCCTTTGTCCAGATATTTCTCCAGAAGGGCATCGTCACACTCCGCGACATTCTCTATGAAACTTTCCGATAATTTCTCCGCCCTGGCCCTGTCATCCGCCGGGATCTGATCTATCTTCTCCTTTGTGACGAGATTGGCTATATCCTTAAACGAAGCTTCCTTCCCTATCGGATACGTGAGCACAATGGCTTTTTTCCCGAGCAGATTCTCCAGCGCACCCACGCACTTGTTAAAATCGGCATGTTCCTTATCGATCCTATTTATAAAAATAATGAGAGGGAGCTTATGCGCTTCAACAAGTTTCAGGGCCCTATCCGTGCCGATCTCGATGCCGTTTACGGCATTAACGACTATAATGGCGCAGTCAACGGCGTTCATCCCGCTCAAAACTTCGCCTATAAAGTCACCGTAACCGGGCGCATCGACCATATTGATCTTCACGTTTCCCATGTTAAAATTCAATATAGAGGAATTTATCGATATCTTCCGCTCTATCTCGTCTTCATTGTAATCGGAAACGGTATTTCCCTCGTCAACATTTCCCATTTTAGGAATCGTTCCCCCTTTGTAAAGAAGCGCCTCGGAAAGCTGCGTCTTTCCTGCCTGAGAATGCCCTAGAAGAATAATATTTCTTATGGGTATCTTATCCTCTGCCATTCGGCCTCCTTATGTTTTGGCTATCAGGGTCTCATAAAGTCACGAATTTTTATAATGAATCTGATGAAGGGTTTTTGTTTATAGCATATAATATTGTATATTGTTATGATATAAGATAAAGAGGTGTTTGTCAAGTCTTACCGTTACGGCCGTTTGTTAAAGCGCGCATAGGAGGTTTCTTGAGGTTTCTTATATACAGCGAAATTCGACAGTCGTTGGTCGAAATTCGTGAAGCTCCACCGCCTTACAGCGGTGGCTTCTCTTTTTACAGGGTTCCGCTCTATCGGTGGAGCGGAACCCTGAACCGAAAGCCATTCATCCGCGCCCTTACAGGCGTGGCTTTCTGGTTCATGGGTAAAGAGAGGACAATTTCGGTTCGTTTCAATGAGTTTCAATTAATTCCCTCCTATGAGCTATCAGCTTTCAGTCATCAGCTATCAGCTTCCACCAGAAGGTGAATCCATCCTCTGGTGGAATGAGCCATGAGCTTACAACCAGTCCAACCTACGAGGTTGAGGAGGTTCGTCGGATACGTTTTAGAGGTAAGCTGAAACAGGCATAAAAAAAGACGGGTTTTTCACCCGTCTTTTTTTTGCCAAACTCAAGGCAGGGGGAGGTTTATATTCTAATATAAGTATAACATATTTAGTTAAAATGATGGTAACAGATATATCAAAAAAATGTAAAAGTTATGTAACAGGCTATTTCGAATATATATAGTAGATCTATATAACAAACCTATAACCCACACTTCGCACGCTTAATATATACTTGGGCTTGGCGGGTTTGTTTTCGACCTTTTTTCTTATACGCGCTATAAAATTATCGACTGTCCTGGTGGTAGGGAATACATCATACCCCCACACAACGTCCAACAGGTCATTGCGGGAGACGACTTCTCCTTTGCGTTTGATCATATATTCCAGAATGTCAAATTCCCTCTTTGAGAGCTTGAGCACCTTCTTGCTCTTATACGCTTCCAACTTGACAAAGTCCAATTTGACATCGCCAAATTCATAAAACTGGATCTTTCTCTCTTTGGCTTCCTTATGTATCTGGCTTCTCCGCAAAACAGCCCTTATGCGGGCCAATAACTCATTTATGCTGAACGGT
>MHFD01000031.1:2667-2865 GCA_001804045.1 Omnitrophica bacterium RBG_13_46_9 | reverse complement strand
GCATTATTATAGGTAGAGTCAGTTTCTTGAGCTTTATCTGTTTGCATATATCAAAACCGCTCATTCCTGGAAGCATGACATCCAAAAGAACCAGATTGATATCCTCCTTAAGCGCCTTATCCAACCCTTCTTTTCCTTCCGACGCTGTGAAAACAACGTAACCCTCCTCTTTAAGGTTATCCTTTAATCCCTTCAGCA
>MHFD01000031.1:2284-2595 GCA_001804045.1 Omnitrophica bacterium RBG_13_46_9 | reverse complement strand
ATCCGCGCCCTTACAGGCGTGGCTTTCTGGTTCATGGGTAAAATCGCGATTTTACTATATTCTTTCTATAAGACGGAATTCGGAAACCGGAAAAAATTGCCGCATGCCACTTTTCACATATGCACCGGCAATGAAATCACGAACTTACTCCCCTTTCCTATCTCGCTTCCAACGGCGATCCTGCCGTTATGGCCATTAATCACGCTTTTTACAAACGCCAGACCTAAGCCGCTGCCTTTTATCCCTTTCATAATATCCCTGTCGATCCGGTAGAACTTGTCAAATATCCTCTCGATCTCATTCTTGGGCAT
>MHFD01000031.1:0-2276 GCA_001804045.1 Omnitrophica bacterium RBG_13_46_9 | reverse complement strand
CTTTGTCTGTCACCTCTATTTGGATGTCACTATCCGCCTGTTTGACGGTAACGCTTATGTCTTTTTCCTCTTTAGAATATTTATAGGCGTTATCGAGAAGATTAAAAATCACCTGCAATATGGCGTCTTTATCCGCGTCGACAAAGAGTTGGTCTTTTTCGGCATTAAACCGGAGGTTCAAGCTTTCATCCTGTGCTTCACTTTTGAAGATCTCTACCGCGTTCTTCGCCAAATCCACCACATTTGTCTTTTCGAAATAGAAAACATTCTCGCCTTTTTCTATCTTTGAGAAGTCCAGAATCTTATTTATAAACCTGGTAAGCCTATCCGACTCTCTTATTATCATATCATAATACTGCTCCTTACCCGTGCTCTGTCTTACCTTACCCATTTTAAGCGTCTCGGTGAGCATCTTTATGGCGGCTATGGGTGTTTTTAATTCATGCGACACGCTTGATATGAAATCCTCTTTCATCCGGTTTATCCTGATTCTGCCATGGATGTTCGAAATCATAAAATATAAGCCCAATAGCAGCACTGAGATAGCAATGCTATATATGGCGGCTATTTGGGTAATCCTGAATCTTCTTTCTTTCCTCAGTTCATTATAAATAAGCCTTACCCTTGTTTCGTCTTTTAATGGGTCAAAAATCAAATCTTCCAGAGGGTTGCCCTTGGGATCGGTTACCCTGAAATAAAACCCCCAGCCGCCCCAGGTATCGGATATTTTCACCAATATTTTATTCCAGCCCTTATCCAGATTTACCGCTACTAGATAATCATCGACTCCGGCGGAAAGCGAAATGTCATTATTGAATACCTCTTTCTCATCAAGCCATACCCTGATGCCGTCTTCCGCACCAAGTTTAAAACAAACTTCTCTATTGTCCGGAGAATAGACATATGTAAGCGCGTATGCTATCGCATAGTCATTTGGACTAAAAAGCATATTCAGATCCACGTATCCTGAAGAATCGTAATTAAAGGGTCTTAACCATTTGACCTGGACTTCGTCTTTGCCCGTATATACTGACCCAAGTTCAATCTTTTTTTCCGGCGGGAACTGCGTTTCCAGACCTTTTCCGTCAGCGTTGTCAAACGGCCCCAAAAAATACCAGTCTTTTACAAGCCTTTTATCCCTGAGAAGCCTTATGCTCTCTATGCGCCTTAAGGAATACATCGCCCAAGGGCTGGCAGGCGAGATCTCCACCGACCTGGTATAAGCCCTGACCGCGCTTTCGTAATCCTCTTTTTTTTCATAAGACATGCCTAACTCAAGGTAGACCTTTGGATTATTAGGCATGACCTCCAAAGCTTTTTTAAAATGAAAAATGGCTTTGTCGGCATCGTTATAGCCCTGCAGATATATCTCGCCCATGTCAATAAGATATGACGAATTTTCGGGATCTATATCATAAAGCTTCTGCAATACATGGATAGCTCTGTCATATTGCCCTAAATTCTTATAATTTTCGTAAAGGCTTTTGATATAAGCGAAAAATATCGTCGGGTCCTTTTGCTCCTCGGTTGTTTTATATCGTGTCGCATAGTTTTTTGACCTCTCGGAAAAATCGCTATATAAGTAAGCCAGCCTTTCCTCGGCTTTTTTGTTGATGCTCTCGATTTGTGGGTAATTTATTATGATCTTCAGATATTCGGCCGTCGCCTCTGTCTCCCTGCCAAGCTGTTCCAGCGCATAACCTATTTTGTAATGGGTCTCTGCGATCGCCTGCGGGTTGGTTTCAGTCTTTAAGGCTTCCCTATATTGCCTGATTGCCTCCGGGGGGGGTAATTCCTTGGCTTCCTGGGGAAAGCACTGGGAAGCGGAAAAAATGATGTAGAAGAACGCAGCACTATATAAAATTTTTTTTGGCATGCCGAACTTCATAAGGGAATTATATCATATAAAGAAGCTGGAAGCAATAGTCCGGCCTTACGCAAGCTCTCAGCTAACTATTTACTCGTTACGTAGGACGTGGGACGTCCGCTCCCCAGCCCTTTCTGTCAAAGCACTGTTATGCTGACAGGGCTGGGTCGCTGGGACGTAGGACGATTCGGGCCTGTATCATCGAGTCAATGAGTTTCAATAAGTTTCCATCAGTTTCCATAAGTTTCAAAATGTAACATCTGCAACATATGCAACCTTTGAAACCTATGCAACATAAAACGGGAGCAACCTTAAGAAACCTTAAGCAACATCAAGCAACCTCAAGAAACCTTCGATTGGAGAGCAGGTCAGCGTATTCAAGGTCGCGAAGCGACACCTATGTGAAGCT
>MHFD01000030.1:15542-20398 GCA_001804045.1 Omnitrophica bacterium RBG_13_46_9 | reverse complement strand
GAAAGCGCATTATCCGGACAGAGGGGTAACGCTGTCTTACGATGCGGTGAAATAATCGCCCGAAAAGGTATTATGCCGGCCGGGGAGGGTGTCTTAGTGCCTTGCCGGAAAACTATTCATCGGATAAAAAGCAGGGTAAAAACTTGACAGCCGCTATCTATTTACCAGCCTAAGAAACGTATCGCACGAGAAAGGACTAAGAGCATGAGGCTCCGCGGCTCTACAACGGAGATATTATTCGGTCGAATTACGCCCTGTGGGCGCCGGCGGGGGAATGCAATCTGGCACTGTTTATGGTAATCTTTTTATCGGCATCGGATTTCGACGGGAGCGTATGGCGGGTGAGGTTTTTTATGGCAAGATCGCGCTGGTGAATATAGCAATAGATTTCTCTGTTGTAAATATTCAACACCTTATTGCAATTAGGGAACTTGCAAATTCTGCCTTTTTTGAATGAGATTATTTTTTTGATAACTACCTCCTTGTAGGCTTTATTATACCACTAAAAGCGTATAATATGAAATAAATTCGGCATTTTATGCGTATTGTTTGAATCGCTTCGTTACATTATACACGGATTGGGAACCGGATTGACACGAATGGCATACTTTGGGCTATCAGGGTATCTGGATATCGGTCATTTGGACATCTGGATATCAGGTTATCGGGTTTGTCACCCGGCTATCCTGATTATCTGATATCCTGATACCCCCTAGACCGATATCCCGATAACCTGATAACCTGACTTAAATCCGTGTATCTCCGTGTCAAAGAATGTAGCGTAATATCGAAGACATTACAATTCGGCATTTTATGCGCGTAATGGCGGGAAAGGATCGTTTAACTTAAGATGCCCGCAGACGGTTTTTTTAATGGCTTAAGCCCCCTTCCGCAGAAAGGACAAGCCGCCTAAACCCTTTTACTGACGGACGCCGCTTATCAGGTCAAGCAATTCATTATATGATCTTACCTTGCATATACGCTCGCGGATTCTAGCGGAGTTATAAAGGCCTTTGAAATATTCCATCGTTACCTTGCCCATGAAGCCTATCTTATTAGCGTCCTTCATGTCCCTATATTTTTCTATGTAGGCAAGATGTTTTATGAGGGCTCTTTTTTTTACGGTTAGACTCAACTCTTCAGGGATTTTGCCTTTTTTAAGATAGTTTTCGATGCTTTTGAATATCCAGGGATTGCCAAAGGCGCCCCTTGCGACCAGTATCCCATCGCATCCAGTTTCGTCAAGCATCCTTTTGGCCATAAAAGGGTTAAATATATTCCCGCTTCCGAAAACGGGTATCTCTAAAGAGGCTTTTGCGGCTTTTATGGATTCATAGTCGATATCGCCCGCGTAGCTCTGCACCATTGTCCTGCCGTGTATAAAAAGCGCGGAAGCCCCGTTTTCCTGGCACACCTTGGCAGTCCTGACAAATTCACGGACATCCCTATCATAAAAACCTGTCCTGAGCTTGACCGTGACGGGAATTCGCAGTCCGGAAGCTAATTTTTTTACGATTTTGCCAAGTCTTGCGGTATCCTTTAACAGAGAGGCGCCGGCGCCTTTTTTTATTATTTTTTTTGCGGGGCAGGCGCTATTTATGTCCAAAAAGGATATATCTACAAGGCTTAATATCTTTTCGGCGGCATCAAGCATTACGGCTGGGTCCGCACCTACCAACTGCGCGGAAATGGGGCAGTCTTTCTTAACGGTCTTTAAGAGGCGCTTGTTTTTAGGATGGCCATAAACCGTGGCTTTCGCATCCAGCATCTCAAAAAAACAGTGCGAGGCGCCGAACTTCCGGCTTATAAGCCGGAAGGCCAGATCTGTCACGCCTGACATAGGGGCCAAATATATCTTTGGGTCCATGACTGTCATTTTAATATGGGCATTTTATGCTTACTTAGCGCAAGCGAAGCTATCTCCTCCTTATAACGCCGAACCCCGCCCCCTTTCTTATGCTGATATCCGAGGCATCAAAAGCATCGTCCCTAAACGCTTCCGTCAGTTCGTTCCACAATTTCCTCATGCCTTCGGATTGCCTGATATCGTCTAAAATCACATAGCGGGGGTTCAATTTGCCGTTATAAATCTTTATATTCTCTCTCGTATGCTCGTATTCGTGCACAGAATCGATATAAAGCAAGTCGACCTCTCTATCAAACGACTCGGTTATGTTCCTCACAACTTCCTCATCCAGCGAATCGCCCTGTATTCTCCTGATATGAGGGTATTTGCTGAATCCTTCCTTATTTTTGCAGATTATATCCACTGTCACCAAGCGGCTCTGCGCCATATCACCTTTGTGTACCCCCTTATTGATCGACATGATAGAACCGCCGTAATTAGTCCCAATCTCAAGAATATGAGTAAGCCCCTGTGATTTGACAAATCCGGCAAGAAAAAAATAGTAGTTGGCCGGACGGCTTATAAAGGCGCAGGGGCCGGTCGTTTCGCCATAGGGGCAATCCGATAAGTCTATATTTATCCCCGTATTCATGGCCTGTTCGCATACTTCTTTTAATGATATAATACCCATACCGGTGATATTATATAACTAAAGCGCTTCATAATCAAATATATAGGCGATCGGGAGCGCATATGCAAAAGCATTCGGATTGATCCTTACCGATTATGCATATGGCCTGTATTTTGTGCCTGTATTTTGTGCTTGACAAACGCGGTTTTCTACAAGATAATTGGTTACTAGAAGTTAATATTGGTTAGTATAAGTTAATGTTAGGAGCGGAAATTGAAGGAAAACAGCATTCTGACGACAAAGGAACTCTCGAGGTATCTCAAGCTAAACGAAAAGACCATAATCAAAATGGCTCAATCCGGCGAACTTCCCGGATTCAAGGTCGGCAACAAGTGGCGCTTTTATCTTTCGACCATCGATGAGTATTTACAGGATAAAATAGTCAGATCTCCCAAGCGCAATAGGTCTGGAATAATCGGTCCAAAAAGCGGCGCCATCCCGTTATCCAGGCTGACTGACGAGTCCTGCATAAATATGGACATGAAATCCCGGAAGCCCGATGGTATCCTGTACGAATTGGCCGAGATCGCTCAAGAAAGCGGGATCGCCGTTTCTATTGAAAATCTGTTAATACAACTGAAAAAGAGAGAGCAGATGCTGAGTACGGCTATAGGCAAGGGCGTAGCAATTCCGCCCCCGCGCAATCCCAGCGATGAATTATTCAGGAAGACCGGCCTTATAATAGGCCGTTCGGCAAAGGGGCTGGATTTCGACGCGCCTGACGGCAAAAAAGTGCATCTTTTCTTTATGACATGCGCAACGGATGTCGTATTGCACTTAAATCTTCTCTCCAAGATCGCCAGATTGCTCGACGCCGACGGTTTTATCAAAAGAATGATACGCGTGAAGAGCAAAAAAGATATAATGAAACTCCTGCTTGAATCGGAGAGAACAAATATTTTAGCCCTTCCAAAATAAGTGGCCCGCCTGCCTTCACCGCCTTTTAAGCGTTTTCGTTACAGTTTTGTGACATAAATTATACGTTTTTATAACCATAAAGAGGTCTGAAACGTGTAAACTTATATATGTAGGAATATTTGAGGAAAAATCAATTTTTTTTTAATACTTCATAAACACATTTAACAAGTCTTTAGGAGTGGGCGATGATCATAGACAGGAATAAGCCATATACGAAAATTATTGCGGCAGCGGTGGTAATACTGCTGGCTCTATACGATATGACCTGGGCCACAGGAGGAGAATGCCCTTTTAAAACCGCTGTGAATAAAGAAACCACCCCCCTCTCTCTCCGGATCCCGCCCATATACGGAAAGATCAAAGAAACGTTCATATCCAAAAGAGGCTCGTCCAAATTTCTTGTCCACATACAGGATGTGCACCTAAATTACGAAGCGCAGAAAAACATGGCCTTCATTATAAAGGGACTGATAGAAAAGCACAATATCGGGCTCATTCTTGTCGAGGGCGGCAAAGGCGATGTCAGCCTGTCTTACCTCAGAAAATATTCGGAGAAAAAGAGAAATGAAATAGCCGATAAATATTTAAAGGAGGGGAAGATATCGGGAGAGGAATACCTGGATATAACATCTGATTACCCTCTTAAGATTTACGGAATCGAGAGCGAAAGCCTTTATCAAGACAACGTAAGACTGTTCGTTGAGATAGAGGTATTCAGAAAAAAAGCGAAAGCGCTGTTGGCCGAAATCTCGAAAAAAACAGACTTACTGAAGAGATTCGTATTCACCGAAGAGCTGCTGGATCTGGACAGGAAAAAGGAGGTATTCAATAGCGATAATGACTTTCCGAAATACGCCTCTTACCTGAACAGAAAAGCCGGGGCGCACGGCATAGACGTAACGAAATACACGAATTACAACGCCTTATATAACCTCAAGTTATCGGAAGGAAATATCGATTTTAGTATCGTAAAAAACGAAAGGGACAGTCTTATAACACTTTTGTCAAAAACACTTTACAGGCAGGAATTAAATAACCTCATTTCCAGTTCGGAGGAATTCGATTTAAACAGAATATCCGCGGACGAATTTTACACCCATCTTAAAAGCCTGGCCGGCGATTCGGAAATCATCCTTGACGGTTACAAAAGCCTGACCCGATACATGGAGTATATAGCCGCTTATGCGCGCATAGACATAGAGGGCTTATTCAGCGAGATCTCCTTACTCGAAAACGAGATAAAAAACAAATGTCTCACGGATAAAACGCAAAAGATATTGAACGGAATATCTTACAGGTTTTCCATCCTCTCGGATTTTTTCGATCTAAAACTCCTTCCGAATGAATACGCATATTACATGTCTAAAAAGCCTGGCTTCTCCGCAGACTCATCTATTTTTT
>MHFD01000030.1:5309-15496 GCA_001804045.1 Omnitrophica bacterium RBG_13_46_9 | reverse complement strand
CGTTGTCGTATCCCCGAAGATAACAGAAAATAATCCCATTGATGAACTTTACAGCTTTACTTTAAGATTAAAGGCCGAAAGCCACCTGAGACTTAGGGCAACGAAAGAAACGGTAATAGCCCAGTTCATGGAAGCCGAGATGGCGGGCACTGTCGAGCCCATTTCCGGAGAACCGTCTTTACCCCGCCTCCCCGGAAACGCACTTACTGAAGACAGGGAAGCCGGGGCAAATACTCAAGCGGATGAAATAAAAAGATTATCGGAATTATTTGCAGAAAAAGCCGACCTCATAAGAGGGCAGCCTTCCAATGAGAACGTAACGCATGTTTTATCTTTACTTACAGCCCTACGGAACAACGCGGAGGAACCGGGCAAAAAACGACCTCCGGGCCAGCTTGACAAGCACGAGCTAGACGGCCTTATCGACACATTGGACGAGCGGTCCGCGAGAGAACTATTCAAGATTCTGGACGATTTAGCGCAAAAAAAAGGGTTTGAGAATCTTGACGTAGCATTAAGATATGTATTTATAAGACTTCTTACCTTAAAAGACAGAGATCTTGCCGCAAGCGCTTTAAGTCTTACGGATGAAGTAAAGGCAAAACTTACGGATCTTTTCAAATGTGAAAAAGACGTGACTTTTGCGGCTGTCTCCAGGCATCTTGTTCTGCCCATAGTGTCAAAAGAGGATTATAAGGGGTTTAATAACGAAAGGCCTATGACAAATACCCCCAGAGTCCTGCTCATCGGCTCATACATGACGGAGGACCTCAGGGGAGGGCTGTTTACCGCCCCCCAATTAGCCCTGCATAGGATCGCCTCGTATCTTGAGGTATTCGGGGTGTCGGCGGATGTTTATGACATAGACCTGGACGGTATAGAGAAGCTGGAAAAAATAATAAAGGAAAATCATTATGAATTTATCGGTTTCAGCGTGCTTCATCCCACATTAAGGAATACTTTAAAACTGATATATAAGGTCAGCGATTGGTCTCCGGATTCGATCCTATTGGCAGGCGGCCAGGGGGCTGCTTTTAACTATCAAATATTCATGGAACATACTCCTGTAAATGTGGTCACAAGGGGCTTCGGAGAGTTTCCGATATTGGATATGGTCATGAATCATAGACAGGATAAGCCCGTAGATCAATTCAGCTTCATAAGGGGTTTATATATAAAATCGGCAAGCGGCACCGTAACAACCGAATATATAACGCCCTATACTTTGGACGACCTGCGGGCTGTTTCTCTGGCTATAGATTTTTCTAAGGTGCCGTATAAACGGTATTGGCAGGCGGTCAAAGAGACCTATTCTACCACGCATCTAAGGATGATGAGGGCGGACAATTATAGCCGCACAATAAGGTTATACTGCGAAACTCACTGCCCTGTGGGATGCGATTTTTGCTCCTCTACGCATTTTCTGGATGACGCTTCCGGTAAAAAACAGAAGGTCCGACTGTTATCCGCTAAAGATATAGGGCTTTTGATAAAAAGGGCCGTCGCGGAATATCCGGATGTCCAGGCGTTCTACTTCAATGATGACGATTTTATGATAAGCGAAAAAAGGGTGAGGGAGCTTTGCGAAATAATAGACAGGGACTTTGGGACCAAGGACCTTCACTTCATCTGCATGTCGAGGGTGGACGACGTAAATTATCCTTTGCTCAAAAGAATCAAGCAGTCCGGATTCGGTATTTTGAGTTTCGGGATCGAATCGTTTTCGGACAGGACGCTACGCGATATCGGCAAAAAAGTAAGAGGCGGAAGCAATATGGGCGAGGTAGCGATAAAGGCCATAGAGGATACGCTGAAAGCCGGCATAACCCCAAGAATAAATTTTATCCTTTTTTATCCCACCATAACGTTAAGCGACCTTCGCATCACCGTTGATTCGGCAACGGAGCTAATCGCAAAAGGAGCGCCGCCCACTTATTACACCTACGTAGAAACATATCCGGGGGCGAGTATTTTAAAAAAAGGGTACGAGATGGAATACGAGACATTCAAAGTCGAAGGCACGGACCATGAATTCCGTTTTCCCGTAAAAATACTGCCCGTCGATGAAAAGATGCGGGCGATAACTGCCGAAGTTCTGAGGAGGCATGAAGAAACCGTATTAGAATTTAAAAGAAGGTATGCCTGGAAGATCACAGGCAGGCTACCCACTTCGGCGGATACGCTCATCCTGTTTTATGATCTCTATAAACTCGCGGGGTTACCCACCACGCGCATCGAAGAAGTCATAGACCAGTTCATGAAGACAGAAGAGCAAAAAAAAGAGGACAGAGAGGCAGACTGGCAGGCTCTTGAGAGAATAAGCGCAGGGATAGAAATCCTTGAAATCTGTGAGGACGATATCAAAGACGCGCTGGAAGAAGCCAATATCCTTTTGTCGAGCGGAAAAATAAATCCTATACCCGCTGGGAAAGCGGTGGCACTCTTAAGAAATGCGCTAAAAGAAACAGATGCGACTCTTGAAACGGTTGACGGCATAAGGGGCAGCATGCCGTTTGACAATCTGTCGCTGGATAGAATAATCGCGCTTAAAGGCACTGCGCAAACGTTAACAGGATTAAAGGGGCTAGAAGCGATAAAAAGTACTTTAGGCGACCTTAAAACGGCTATATCCGGACTAAGAACGGGGCTAACAGAGAACGTATATCTTGACAAATTGTTTGATAATACTTTATCCATGATCGGAGAAACGGAGGAAGGTCTGGCGCGGGATCCCAGGATCGGTACTTATAAACAGAAGAGAGCCGCGCTCCGGATGGTAAAATGCGTCACTACTTTCACGGACATATTACTGCTGGCCTCATTGGAGGAGTCCGTTTTGAAAGACCTTCCCAGGGAAGCGGAATTCGAGGAAGCCGAAAAACCCGTTTCGCCGAGAGTCGTATATAAAAGCCTTATGCCCACAATAAAATTCGCCCAAGAGGAGCTGCGAATGGTGTCAGCGCAAGCCGGCCCGAATCTGAGGTCCCTGTCATTCCCCGATCAGACGCGCAGAATCCAAATCGGCGCAGACATATTCGGATTCGAAGAATCCGATGGCTGGCGGGGATGGATATACAAGGGCGCGAAAGGCAAAAGAGTCCATAAAAATCTGATTATGGAAGAAGTGCCTGCGATCATTTCCGGATTGATCCAAGACCTGAGAGCAGCCAAAGAATTGGTTGAAAAAGAAACGTTGACCATAGATGGAGCTTTAAAAAGCGCCAGAAAAGAAAGGGCTGCGGCAATAGAGAGGAATGTCGGCTTCGTCGAAGGGTGGGAGCCTGAAGAGAGGGCGTATAAGAGCCTTAAGTCAAGGTATATGTTGCCTCTGATAAAATCCATGCTGATATCCTTAGCCGCTTTAGTGGGTATTGGATACTGCATCGGCCATCCGGTGCTGTTCCCCTTACAGGTAATCGACACATCCGCCTCATGGCTATCATTGGGCATATTGGCCTATCTGACATATCTGGGTATTTATGGTTTTTTTGCCAAAAGCGGACGATTCAAAATCCAGAGAGAAGACGTGGCAGCGGCTATACCAAGGGACATATTAATTGAAATCCTGCCAAAGTCCGCAAAACAGAGATCGGGCGGCATTGATTCAGTAAAAACTATAGTAAGTACGCTGACGGATAGGGAATTCAAGGAACTGCTCATAAACCCTGTCACCGATATCTGTATTTTTCTTAATAACATCCATAAAACAAGAAAATCTGATATCCTTTCAAGGCTGGACATAGATACCACCGGTTTGGGCGATACGGAAGTGACCGGAAAGCTTATCGGCATAGTCATTGATCTGTTGAATAGACGCGATGAGTGGCAGGAAAAAGAAAGAACCATAATAAATGACATCTTCCCTTTGCAGGCCATTGTCATTCCGGCAGTCAACGACCCTGACATTATAGAATTGGTAAATCATAAAGTCCGCTTGCTTAATTACCCTAATGTAATATTTCTCCTGGCCCTGGAAGAAAGAGACAAACAGGCCATTAAAATGGTCGAAAGAGCAAAAGCTGAAGGCAGGTTGCCGGAATATGTCATTCCTTATTTCGGGCCCGTAACCACCTCTAACAAACCCGGCCAACAGGAAAAACCGAAGAACAAGCCAAAAACGGTAAATAAAACAATTGCCCATATGCAGGCTGTCGTGGAAGGCCTTTGTGAATATCCGAAGCTGCAGGAAAAACTGCCCGATTTTCTGATGATCTGGGACCTGGAAGATGACCCTGGCGCGCTGCAGGTATGGTCTATGCTAACAGCAAATGCCAAAATAAGAGCGACCGTCCAGGATGTAGAGAACCTGATGATGGCAGACGGCGGATTTCATCCGGAAAACATTAAACCGGCATTGATAAAAAGAGGTGATCCCGGACTATATAAGCGCATCGGCGAATGGGGAGTGGATTTGAATCTGCCCGTGTCGTTAGCGGAAAGATATATCATCCTAGAAAGCGCTGTAAGCGCAATGGATTTTAAAAATAGCCATGAGAGGCTCAAATATTTTATAACCGTAATGGGCGTAAAGGCGGACATCGAACTTATGGCCGGCATTGAACGCGGGCTGCAGGAAGAGGAAGCCATTAAGGCAAGGAGGCATAAATACGATGTGGATACCGATAAGCTGGAGAAATATTATAAGCGCTTATTAGGGGTATTGGACAAAAAATATTCATCAAAAGAAAGCTTTGTCCTGTCGGAGTTTGAGCGAAGGACGATACCGGTCGATTACCAGGGCATCCTAGTCGCTAAAATGTTCGGTGAAAACCAGATGTCGCATCTTGAATGGACATTCTGGTTCAATTTAATCCTTCCGGGTTTTTCCGCATATAGATTCGATAAGACAATGATCTTTTTCTCCCTAATCGAAGCAATATGGTTCGGTATGTGTTACGGCATTTTTGGCGCGTTGATCGGAAGTATCACAGGCTGCATGGCAGGACTGATCATCGGAAAAATAATGTTTTACATGGGGTCAGACACAAGAAATATGAACGCGCTCGCGTTTTCAGCGGGGACATCAAGCAATTTCCATTTCGCCACGTTGGCTTACTATGTTTCTTTCTTTCCGGAATATAACGTAGCGGAAGACTGGGCCGTTGCATTGGATCTGGCTAAAAAGAAATACAGGACGCTGCTGGTAGACGGATATCTGGCTCCCACCTATGAAGAATCTCTGCCGCCGTTAGGCCCTAGATGGTGGGCCCAGCATAGCAGATGGATAGGAGGGCACTTCCAGTCGATACCGCAGGTCATACATCATCCTGTTCAGTCAATCAAAGATTATGGCGCGGCAAATTGGTTTCATTCATTTGTATCCATAATACTCCTTTCCATAAGCGGGCCCTTATTTGCCTATGTTATCATAAGAACCTCTGTGTGGGGGGTCGTTTTCGCCGTTTCCCGACTGGCTGTGGCCATGAAATTGCATCTTCTATATGGATTCACTTCCGGAATCATGGATCATTTTCTGGAAATTTTGTGGTGGATGCCGACAGACATCCAGTCCAGTCTAATATTATTCAGCATAGGCATTGTCACAATCATACTTCTGGGTCTAATACCCATTTTAAACAAAAGGCCCGATGAAGAAGAAATGGTCGATAAATCGATAGATGACCTCAAAAGGATAGTGGAAGAATACAAAAACCGTACGAATCACGATATCGAAGCCTTATTTCAGGATATACGCCGGTTGCGGGACACGGCAGACGAATTAGATGCCGAAAGGGATCCGGCTGAGTTATTAGAAAGGGCTAACGACCTTGTAAAAAAGCATCGGGAACTTACCGAAAAACAAAGAGGCAAAGGCAAGAGTAAATTATGGGAGGACCCGGAGGTAAACGCGGCCCTTTCTGACATATTCTCAAGTTTAAGCAGAATAGAAAAGCCATGGGATGAACTTCGCAAGCTCTCGGACACCCTGGAAGAAGAGGTAAATAAAATAATCGAATCCGATATAGAAAAACAGGTAACAAAAATCAGGCGGCTCGAAGAAGGAATGATATCGATCGGGCCGTTCGCGCTAAAAATAGGCAAGATGAGATATGCTATGTTTCAAAAAATTGTGATGAATTTTGCCATGTTCTATTATTACTGCCATTCCGTGATAGCTGTCGTTTTATATTTTAAGCAGATCGCCAAAGAGATGGACAGCCACTGGAGGCAGACAGCTCACAGGCTTCACGGGGAGATATTCGTAAAAAAAATAAAAGAGGTCCTGATACAAAAAACAAAAGAGCTGGAGCATGAGGAGAGAATCGCCTATCACGCTTCTTCGGACACCAATCTTTCGACAGGAGAAGTCGATGAACGGAAAGAAACCCATCCGGCCCTGGATAAAGCCGCTAACGAAGGCCGAATGTTTGCCGTTAGGGCTGAGCAGGTAAGCGGATTGCGTTCATTAAATGACGACGCTATTGCGGACCTTATGATGCATAACCTGGTAAAGCTGAGATCTCCCGCGTCTACAAGGAGAATGCTTCTGAAACATCTTAAAAACGAGCGATTTAAGCAAAATTTGATAGAAGGCTTCGGCATTATGGCAGAGCCGACAAGCGATACGCTCCCGGGCGCAAGATTGGCTATTGTAATCGAAGACGAAGATCTGCCGGCGATAGTATTCAGAGATATCTATAATAACTTAATCGCCCACTCGGGAAAGGGGATAAAGACAAAGACTCCGTTTACATCTGTCTACATAGGTTACAATCTCCTGAGGTATTCTATTTTCGCAAACAGGTCGGAAGACCTAAAGAAAGTCATAGCGCATGAAGTCAGGGACATAATAAGAGGCGCTCATCTGGATATTCAGCAGGAAGCTAACACAGGTATCATATCAGCTGAAGAAGCGGCCATAATCGAGAAATTCTACTATGATACTATGGGTTCCATATCTACGGCTGGGACAGATCCGCGACCGGAGGGACGCGATGCCGTTTCGGGTAAAAAACCATCGATTGATTCAGGGGTCTATAACGGACTGCCTGACCGTGAAACAGCTATCCGGATAAAAGAAAGCGCCGATAGATTTGCTGAGACTTTAAGATCCGGGATAATACAGAGAAAAACAAAACCCACAATATTAGCGCTGGATACGGATATCGGCAATATAAAGCAATATGCGCTACCGGTCATAATGCAGCTGCAGCGGGAAAGCGACAGAAGGAGACTCGGTAATGTTTATTTTGTAAGAGGTCCGGGGAATAGATTGGCGGGGTATATACAGGCCAACATCGAAAGGCTAAAAAGAGAAAAAGTCATTCAGGAAGAGGGGGATGCGGATATCGTGTTGATCGTAAAAAAAGAAAATATGACCAATGGTCATTGCAGAGAAATACAGCAAAGAAACAACGCTTTTATAACCGAGATCGATGATGAGGAGATCCTGGACCAGAATTATATACCCATTTTAGAGATGTTATCATTTGCCTTAAACGCGGCATTTAATAACGACTATGTCATATTGAATACTTTATATAGAGGGATAACGGGGTCTGATATATCCTATAGTGATTTTGAATCGATGAGGGACGGCAAATTTTTCAGAATAAAGCTTCCAAAAGCAGAGCCGATCGACTATAAAGATCTAAAACAGATGTACCAGCTCCTTAGGGAATATCTCGTAGCGGCATAATGTATTGATATGCCACTAAAAGTCGGATATACTATATGAATTACAGACGGCGGTATAAGATGAAAAAGAGCATATTTTGCCTTATAGCAATATTTGCGATATTATCAAGCCATGCCATATCATCATCTGAAGACATCTTTAGAGATACCGCAAATTTAAAGATACATAATGCAGAAATAGACAAGCCTACCATATGCTGTTATGATTCTCTGGAACTCAATATAGACCTATCCGCCTCATATGACAATCCTTTCGACCCGGACCAGATAGAAGTCTTAGGCCATTTTATCGCGCCATCCGGACAAGAGAAAACCATCCCCGCTTTTTTCTATCAGGAATTCAGCCGCAGATACGAACGCAATAAAGAATATCTGGATAAAGTGGCTGGTCCATTGTGGAAAATACGTTTCACCCCGGCCGAAACCGGGACATATGGCTATTACATCGAAGCAACAAATAAAGGTAAAACCGTCAGGTCCAAGGGCAAGAAATTCAGTGTGACAAAATCCGATATCCCGGGCTTTATACGGGTAGATAAAGACAGTGTTTATTATATGAGATTCGACTCAGGGAAGCCCTATTTTGCGGTAGGCGAAAGCGTCGCATGGACAAAACGGAAGGAACAGACTTACGGCTATGACTATTACTTCACAAAGCTTGCTGAAAATGGCTGCAACTACAGCCGTATCTGGCTTGTCGAGTGGAACCTTGCTTTAGAGTGGGTGGATTCCAGCCAGACCCAGGGTACGGCTTATGGCCCGGGGAAATATAGTCTGGATAACTCTTGGAGACTGGATTATATAATAGGGCTTGCGAAAGAAAAAAGAATATACCTACTGCTTACGCTGGATACCTATGGAAGCATTATGGACAAAAAGGGTTATTGGGGCGAAAACCGATGGGAGAAGAACCCTTATAATATCAAAAACGGAGGCCCCTGCGAAAAGCCGGAAGACTTCTGGACAGATGAGGAAGCTAAAAAATTATATAAAAGGCACCTCAGATATATCCTTGCAAGGTGGGGTCATTCCCTGAATATACTCGCATTCGAACTGTGGAATGAGGTAAACGCCCCTAAGGAATGGGTGGAGGAAATGGCGCATTTCATAAAAGAAAATGACGCATACGGCCATCTTGTCACGACAAGTATCGGATATCCTTTTGAAGACAAGCACAGCTATGACGAATCTCAAATATGGGATATAAAAGACATAGACTACACCCAAACCCATTTATACGGCGAGCGCGGCAATATCGCAGATATGGCAAAAGCGATATATGACAGGTGCATATACATGACAGAAAAATACAATAAGCCGCACATCATGGCTGAATTCGGCCTGGATTGCGGAGCGGACGATATGAAATACGATAAAGAAGGCAAGGGGCTGCATGTCCACAACTCGCTTTGGGCAAGCGTTATGGGCAGGTCTTTCGGAACGGCCATGACACATTGGAAAGAATACATAGATAAAAAAGGCCTCTATTATCAGTTCAAGTCGATATCAAACTTTGTCGAGGGCATAGAATGGCTCGAAGGTAAATGGGAGATCGCAAGCATAGAAAATCTGAAGCTTGAGACCGACGAAAAAAGATACTCTGACCTCACCCTGCCGTGCGAAGGCGATTGGGCCGAGGAGGGGGGGGATGACATAACAGTCGCGCAGACAGGCGAGGTAAAAGGAAAAATCAATCAGTTTATCCACGGAATGACAAAGGAGGGTGATTTACGCTTTATCCCGACCTTTCATGTGGATTATCCGAAGGACGGCAAATTTATCCTGGATGTGGACAGCGTAGCGCAAGACGCGGAACTTCATATGCATCTTGACGGAAAGGAGATATGGTGCCATTCTTTCGGCACGGGGCCGGGCGAGGGCGAATGGAGAAGCTGCAGGCTTCTTAAAGAATATAATATATACGTCGCTAAATATGACAAGACATACGAAATAGATATACCTGAAGGCAGACATGATATCCGGCTCGAAAACACAGGAAAAGATTGGATCAGGTTAAAGGCTTTGACACTGACTGATTACAGGGACGAAAGCATTCCTTTTATAAGGGTTTTGGGGCTATCGAGAAATGGCGAATCGATCCTTTGGGTCCAAAACAGAGAGAGTATTTGGTATAATGTTTATCGAAATAGAGAGATCAAACCTGTCCGCAATATCTCATTCGATCTGAAATCAACGGATGGAGAATACGAAATAGAATGGTGGGATACCGTTAAAGGCATTATTGCAGGCAAAGAGACAAGGGCATGCAAAAACAATATGTTACCGATAAAGATACCGGAACTCTCTCTTGATATCGCCTGCAAAATAAAGAAGAGGGATTAAAACATTTCCCAAAGCCATGTCCAGGTCTATGGTCTCTTTTTTCAATAAGGGTCGGCATATAAAAAAATGATAAGTCTAATATTTTTACTGTTTACGGGTGTCGCTATCGGTATTTCAGGCGCCATGATTCCCGGCCCCCTGACTTTATTCACCGTCTCAGCGACTTTAAGATCCAATAAATTCGCGGGGCTGAAGATAATAGCCGG
>MHFD01000030.1:0-5282 GCA_001804045.1 Omnitrophica bacterium RBG_13_46_9 | reverse complement strand
TGTCATCATACTCTTGGGATTGCATAACTTCCTCAGCCACGAAGGGTTCCTATCGGCCATATCTATTATCGGCGGTTTAGCGCTGATAGCTATGGGCATAATCCTTATTTTGACCGCTCCTAAAATGACGGCCCTGGACAAAACGGTGCAACCCGGGTTCGATAAAGGCCTATTCATAGGCGGTTTTTTGTTCAGCGTTATAAGCCCGGGGTTCATTGTTTGGTGGGCCACTATAGGCGTTTCCACTATCGTAAAGGCATTGTTATTTGGAATGGCGGGCGTGATTTTCCTTACTTTCGGGCATTGGCTGGCGGATACGCTGTGGTATTGGTCTATTTCTTATGCCTTGGACAAAGGAAAAGCGCATTTGACTGACAGGACATACCGAAATGCCATAAGATTTTTTTCTATTTTGATTATATTCCTAGGCTTCTCTTTTCTTATAATAAGAAAGTAGCGCTTTTACTTTTTCCGGCCCCGCTTTTACATATACTAATCATTCATAGTTTTTTCGGAAATCCGGGATACCTCGCCTTCCAGTTTCGCTATAAGCCTATCGGTCTCTTCTATGAATCTGGACGGAAGGACCTTTGTAATCTTGAGTTCGCGGCTTAAGGACTTAAGGGCGCTCATGAATCTTCTCACAACGGCGAGTTTCTTCTTCTTCCAGGCCTCTTCCGGCTCCAGCTCTTCGCGCTGTTTGATAAGCTGGGTAAGGTCCTTCTTGATCTCCCGCGCGTCTTTTCCTCTCTGGAACACCTTATCTTTTATGGCGGCATAGTCCGATCTGTCTATGTTCTTATTGTTGCTCGCCAGGCGCAAGGCATTCACGGATTCGTAAGTAGGTACCGACGAGGGATTGACTTTTTCGCTGCGATTTTCCACAAGGTAGCTAGGCCCTTCTTTTTCAAGAAAGTGATAGGACCGCAGAAGTTTGAGAGCGGTATCTTTCCTTATCCCGATCTCTTTCATCGTATATGAGTCAAATGTGTTAAACCCCCACTCTCTATACGCCTTGTCTTTCCATACCGCATAGAGAGACTGGCCAAGCCCTATCCATGAAGTTTTAAAGGATTTCGCGCTTTGAAGAACCAGATGCCTCAGCGAAGATTCGTCCACATTCCCCATTTTCTCCTCGATAGCCTCGATAGACCTTGTCTTGAGTTCTTTCATAATGCATTCTCCTTTTCTGCGTATAAAAGCCCTTATCAAAAGTCATTATAGGGACGCTGATTTAATCCCCTTATTCCTGATATATTTTGCTATTAGATTATACCATTAAAAAAACGAATCTCAAGGGAAACGTGTTATAATTTAGCTTGCTTCGCAGTAAGTATAGGTTTAAAATATTGCAGTACAAAAAAGGGGGTGTTTAAATGAAGAAAATTTTTGCTGTGGCCACAATAATCGCGATTTTCGCGTCCACATCGATCCTCTGTTTCGGGGAAACAAAATGGGATAGGCTACTGGTTGAATCCGCCCGGGTATTTGAGGAAATGACCCAGATGCCCGAGGAAGGGATACCCAAATCCCTTCTAAAAAATTCTTACGCCATAGCGATATTCCCTTCGGTAGTCGGGGGAGGCTTTGTCATAGGAGGCAAGTGGGGCCAGGGAATCGTAGTGGTAAAGGACAAGAAAACGGCTAAATGGGGTGCGCCGGCTGTATTTAACTTAGGGGGAGCCAGTCTCGGTTGGCAAATAGGCGGACAGGCAACGGATACTATATTGCTGATCGGATCGGAGAGGGGGCTTGAGGGTCTTTTGCAAAGCAAATTCCAGTTAGGCGGAGACGCGTCCGTTGCGGCGGGTCCCTTGGGACGGGAAGCCGAGGCGGCAACCGATCTTCAGCTGAAAGGAGCCATCCTTTCATACTCAAGAAGCAGGGGCGCGTTTATCGGCGCGAAATTACAAGGGTCAGTTATGACCTCTAACAACGAAGCCAATACTTCGTTATATGGCGGCGATTATTCGCCTAATGACATCCTTATTCTTAACAAGGTAAAAGCGCCGGGCTCTGCCGAAAGGCTTTTAAATGATCTGGCAAAATATTAAAAAACGCTAGCCGGGTTTTTATGCGGCGGATATTAAGCAATAAAACCTGATTCTACCGAAAAAGACAGATGAAACCCCTATATTACTTTTTATGTTACCCATATTATGCAAACATTGCTTAATATGTGGCGAGATGGCTCACTTTAAAGCCTGACAACGCGTGAGCCGGAACGCGTCAGGAGGTATAACGCCTTTAATATGAGCAGATTACTGCAACGTTTCAGGAAAGCCGTTTTCTCGACTATGCCGCGGTCCAAAAAGAAAAAATTTCTCGCCAAAAAATTAGACGACAAGATAGCTCTCGGCGTAATGCTATGGGGTCTGGGGGCTGTCGCCGAAGCAGATGAAAAATTCCTTCCGGAAGAAGAAAGCAAAATAAGAGAGATCCTGCTCATGAATTCAAAGATCCGAAAACAGGACTTTCCCATCGTGTTGACCGCCGTCAAACAAGCGGGGATAAGCAAGCTTAATGTTTACAGATTCGTAAATGAAATGAAAAACAAGCTGACCCTAAAGGCAAAAATATCAATATTGGAAAATTTATTCTTCGTGGCGTATGCCGACGGATGCCTTCAGCGCAAGGAATACAAAATAATAAAAAATATCGCCAGGCTATTGGGTATCCAAGATAGGGATCTCAGCAAGATTCAACAGGCGGTAACCAGGATCTCCACTAAAAACCTGACGCCGCGTACATGAACCGTAAATAATGTCTGCCGGGTTTCGATCGGCCAAATACAGGGGGTAACGGGTTATGGCAAAATTAGACGTAAAGGCGTTCGGGCTTGCTTGCGGTATTATTTGGGCATGCGCGATGTTTATAATGGGAATACTCAACATGACGACCGGCTGGGGCAGCTTATTTGAAAAGATGATGTCGACTCTCTATTTTGGATATAAACCGACCATTGCCGGAAGCATTATCGGCGCTATCTGGGGTTTTGTAGACGCCGGTATCGCAGGCGCCGTACTGGCCTGGCTATATAACAGGCTTGCCAAATGATTCTTGAAACGGGTTTAGATATTTATGTTTAGCAAAAAGACCAAAAGGGAAAGATATTGCTTTATTTACGTTTTCTATAAGTAGCATTTTACAAAATTATCGATTTTATGAACAGCTATTTCTATAAAATAAAGGAGGGTATATGTTCAGGGAAAAAATCAAGGTGCTGGACTGCACCATACGTGACGGAGGGCTTATAAACAATCATGAATTCGACCGCAGGTTTGTCCGCGAAGTATATAAGGCGATTTCCGAAGCCGGCGTGGACTACATGGAAATCGGTTACAGGAATTCAAAAAACCTTTTCGCACCCGGGCAGTTTGGTCTGTGGAAATTCTGCGATGACGATGAGATAAGAAAAGCCATTGATGGGATAAAGTCAAATACGAAAATCTCCATAATGGTCGATGTGGGCCGGGTCGAACTTGAAGACATAAAACCTAAATCCGAGAGCCCTGTGGACATGATACGGACTGCCGCGTATGTCAAGGATATCGACAAGGCGATATTCATGGCTAACGACTTCCACGCGAAAGGATACGAAACGACCATAAACATCATGGCCATCTCCCTGGACCAGGGCCCCGAACTGGACGAGGCGCTCCATCAGATAGAAGAGGAAAGCCATGTCGAAGTCCTTTATATAGTAGATAGCTTCGGAGCGTTATATCAGGAACCGGTTGAGTATCTTGTAAAGAAAGCCAAGAATATCTTAAAAACGAAGGAAGTAGGGTTTCACGGGCACAATCATATGCAGCTCGCGTTCAGCAATACCATTGAAGCAATTATCCACAACGCGAACTTCCTTGACGGTACGGTTTACGGAATAGGCCGCGCCGCGGGTAATTGCCCCCTGGAACTTTTGATAGGTTTTCTAAAAAACCCTAAATTTGACATACGCCCGATTCTCGATTTGATATCAAAGGAGTTTATCCCCTTAAGAGACAAGATAGAGTGGGGATATATAATCCCTTACGCGATATCCGGTATGATGAATGTGCACCCGCGCGCGGCAATGGCGCTGCGTAAAAGCGAGAAGAAAGAAAACTACAGGGAGTTCTTCGAAAGTCTCTCAGATACCGGAACGGATTAAAACGGCCTTCTATGGACATAAAAAAGTTCGCGCAGCTTCCCATAATGGGAATAATACGAGGGATAGAACATGGCGTTGTCGAGCCGCTTGCGGAGGGCATTGTCTCCGCGGGTCTTAAAACTGTCGAGATCACGATGAACACTCCCGGCGCGGAAGGATTAATAAGGGAGATGGCAAAAGCGGCTAAAAATCGCCTCGTGATAGGCGCGGGCACTGTTTTGGAGATGGACGAGCTGCGCAAGGCTCTCGACGCAGGCGCAACATTTATCGTCATGCCTACGTTGGTCCGCGATGTCACCGAATATTGCGCGAAAAACGGTATACCGGTATTTCCCGGGGCGCTGACCCCGCAGGAAATCTACAATGCCTGGCGGGCGGGTGCTACGATGGTAAAGGTTTTTCCGGCTAAATTCTTCGGCGCATCTTACATCATGGAGATAAAAGGACCTTTTCGGGACATAGAACTTCTCGCCTGCGGCGGTGTCACGCCGGAAAACATACGGTCATTCTTCTCCTGCGGCGCTTCTGCGGTAGCTTTTGGAGGCAGTATATTTAAAAAAGAGTGGCTTGCGAAGCGCGACTTCCGCAGCATAAGTAAAGGCATAAAATCGCTTGTAGACGGATTTTCCCCGAAAAAATAGGGATTTACGGAATCCCGTCTCTTCTTACAAATATAATAATTCCTTTATCGAAGCATTTTTCATACTCGCTTTCCAATATCCTTTTCAGTCCCTGATATCCGCTTAAACACCAGCGCCAATCAGAATCATGCATCTTGGTATAAATCAGTTTTGGTTTTTTCCGCCGAATGGCGTTAAGTACCGAATCGAAACCGTTTTCTTCATATTTTTCCACGAATGGATAAAAGCCGTACAACGCTATATATGTATATTTGATTATATTCTTTCTATCCGTAAATAAAAGCGGCGACGATATCTCGATACAAAGCATGCGGTCGTCTTCTTTTAAACCAAAATGATCTGCCATTTTTAACATTGTTTTTTTCTGCCTTTGCAGCGTTCTGGGAACGGGTTTAATAACAGCGTTTCTTAGAGAAAACGCGACCAGACCCAAGATGACAAATATGTAAATGCCTCTTATAGCCGAATATTTCTTTGATCCCAGTAAGTAT
>MHFD01000029.1:16427-18403 GCA_001804045.1 Omnitrophica bacterium RBG_13_46_9 | reverse complement strand
AAAAAGCTGCATGTGACATTTTGACGTAGTAACTATGTGACATCTTGACTTAGTAATAACAGCATAAACCCGGAATGTGTCAATTTTTTCCGCGGGAAATCGGCGCCTGTAGTACTAGCTCAATAATCCGGTAACTATTTACGATATGGTTAAATTCGAAATATTAAGCACGTCCCGTTCTTATTGTCCCTTTAGCGGGATCCCGCATAATAATAGCGGAAAAATCCGAAACTCGAAATTCGAAACAAATTCTGATTTCCAAGACCATAGATATACGGGTTTCAGGCATTAAAATTACGGTTCTGTTTCGGATTTTCCACCAGAAGGTGGATCCGCCTTTGGCGGAAGAATTTAACGTGTTCAGTAAGCATAAAAATAGTTACCTAATTACTGAGCATTAGCACCTGTCCCTACATCCTCATACAGGCTTCATTTGACTCTTTTCGATTTTATATTTTCATAACCGCACAGCACGATCGCCAGCAAGGTGGGTATCGGCAGGATACGCACGAGATTATAACCCTCCCCGGATTTAAATACGCAGATACTTATGGCCAGAAATACGCTAAACCATACGAGCTTTTTCCCGATATGAAGTTTAAACCCATCGCAAAAACAGAAGCCCATAAAGATGACGTATAAGCCAAGAGTCACTAACTGCATCAAAACCGTATCCACCATAATAAATCTGCTCTTAGACCCCCTTTTTTTAAGCCCTACTCACATATATATAATTACCATATATACTTTCGATTTATGTCTACGATATATTATAACCCTGTATCATGGATTATTTCAATTGTTTTCCCTCTGTATTAATTATATGGCTCACGTATTACTTTAAATACTCCATTTAACGCTTTTCCGTTTAAACCCTTAGAAGGGTGCGCTTTATTTGCCCATCCAGAACCGCCAGCAAAGCAGAAAATTTGTTGATTTACCGAATCCACATGATATAATCAACATCTAGCTACATCATATAATGATAGGGGTAGTATGAAAGACGCACGTCAGGTATGGACTATTTTTTGCGCGATATTCGCCGCAGGTATTGTATCTTTAATCCTTGAGCTTTCGCTTCTGCGGGAGTTTATCTATATCTTTGGTTCCACTTCATTTTCCAATTCCTTGATAATATCCACATTTTTAGCCGGATTGGCGCTGGGCGCTTATCTGGGGACCTGGAAAAAACTCAAATCGAGGGATGAGACCGCCGCGCGTCTCAAATTTGCCCTGATCCAGTTTTTGATCATAATATTTGTGGCCTTATTCTACATTACAAGGAGATATTTTGTATACGTGTGCCTATCCAAAAAACTGGTTGCCCTGTATTTTATCATATCGGTACTGGCACCTTCGCTTTTTGCGGGTCTTTCGTATGCCTTTTCCGTCGAAATCATGTATCACAGAGGCCAAAGGTTTATTACATACATATACGGCTACAGCACATTCGGAAGCGTGGTAGGCGGAATTGCGCACGGCATACTGCTGGTACCGCTTTTCGGCATGAAGTCGACATACATTTCTGCCGTTATTTTCGGGGCCGCGGCGCTATTTTTAATGTACCCATCCGCGAAACGCGCCTTCAAAATAACCCTCCTGCTCGTCATTCTGGCTATCTTATTTGTCATTTGCAGCGATCGTTTTACCCTATTCTATAATTTCGACAATCTCCTGTTCAGCAAAGACAGCCAGTTCGGCGTTGTTGAGGCCTGGCGGGAGACAGTAAATAATGATGGGTCTGTAAGCCTGAAAATCAACCGCGTCTATCAGGCTGGCAGTAACGCCTGTGATCTGCGGATCCATAAACAATGGGCGGATACGTCGCTTGAGATAGTCAACCGCCCCTGCAATGTTCTTTTTCTTGGCTATGGCAGCGGGGTAAGCGCGGCTGCTTTCTTAAAATCGCCTTTGGTCAAAAGGCTGGATATAGCGGAAAACTGCTTGCCCATCATAGAAGCGGCGGAGAAATTTTT
>MHFD01000029.1:3480-16401 GCA_001804045.1 Omnitrophica bacterium RBG_13_46_9 | reverse complement strand
ACGATAAGAGGGCCCATTTCGTAAATGAGGACTTTCGTAAGTTTATAAGATTTACAAAGGTAAAATACGACATCGTAACTCTTGACCACAGCATAGTCGACCCCTACTATTCGGGGTTCTTTACTTTGGAATTTTTTGACCGACTAAAGAGAATATCAAACCCCGATGGCCTGATTGTGTTATTGCTCGGCCGGGGGATAACCTGGAATACAATCAGAACATCTTTTGGCTATGTGTACCGGAATATGAATACCGAAATCGAACCTTTTATCCGCGAAACCGCTTTGTTTCTGACTATGCGGGAGCTAAAGGAAAAACCTTCCGCCAATTACGCGCTAGTTCGGGACGGGTTGGAGCCGGGCGGTTTGATATATTCCGACGGCCAGGTATATGGCGTAAAACCCAAAGACGTGCTTTACAATTTAAGAAATCAATTCCAGAAAATACTTCGCTACGTCCGTTCGTAAAATATCCAAAATCCGCAATCTATGCCGATAGGACAAAAAGTAAGCGTCGCCTCTTCCGTTCTCTTGGCTTATTTTCCTTTTTAATTTTTTTAATTTGTTTTCAGGCGCGTGTCACCCGACACAGTCCGATCTCGGGCTCAGCGGGGATAACGCATGACATGCTTATCGGTCATGACATAGTGCAGAACATCGGATTCCTTATACCCTTTTTCCGCATATTCCCTGCCTATGGCATTATTATGAAAATCCATCCTATGTTGGGCCGGGGTATTTGTATCATCGTTTGTCTCGTGGGCATCGGTAACCTTCTTTGAAAACTGCGCCCCATATTCCATGGTAAGGAGATAACTCCATAAAACATGCCGATACGCGTCCTCAGGAACGTTTGCGTCCGCCCTGGAGGCGTCTTTAGCCTTGTCTCTGGAATAGTCGGCAATTTCTTTAAGCCTCGCTACCCTGTCCGGATTTTCAGAAAATAAATCTAACTCCGCTTCGGTCGGCGCTTTATCCAGGTAGCCTTTCTTGCACATATCGTCTGCAAACGACCTAATGACCTCTTTATCTACGGCAATCTCGGTGAGATCGCCGGGTTCTGTCGAAACTTCGCCATATAAAACAGGGATCCCATCAAGATATTCCTGCGCTTTTTGGGCATTTTTAGTATCACCTAGGCCCTGGAAAACCTCCTTTGCTTTTTGGAAGTTTTTACTAGCTTCCTCGTATTGACGCAAGGAAAGATGAGCGATTCCAAGGTTATAGTAACTATCGGCATGGTTAGGATTTAGCTCTGCGGCTTTTTCAAGATAGGTTATGGCCAGATGGTATTTGCCTAAAAAACCATACGAAACGCCGAGGTCATAATAGACGCTGAAATCACCATGGCCAGGGTCGAACTTCATACCCTTATTAATCTCATGTATGCCGTTCTGGTAATCGCCTTTTTCTAAATAGCCCCTTCCGCGCCTAAAGTATTCCTCCGCGGTCTCACAATATACATTAGTAATGACAAGTCCGGACAAAAACAAAATTTTTATTATCATCCTACATAAATATACCACACGCACCTTCCGGTTTTCTTTAGCCCGTCTTCTTCCATAAACAAAAACCGTTGAACTTTTAATACCCTGATGTACCTTTTGGGGGATTATTCGGACTTGCTTATATTCTGATCGCTTCTGGCGGATAAATTATCCCGAACGCTTCCTTCGCTTTCTCCCGGTAGCGATCCCTCCTCTGTGAGAATCTGTCTTAACATCTCGCCGAGTGGCATGCCTATGTAATCGGGATTCTTGGCCAAAACCGATTTTATTATATCGAGATATTCGATGGCGGTATATTTTACGCCGATGCCGTCTCTGCGATATTTGATTATAATATCATATATGATTTGAATCTGCTCTCTGACCGGCAGTCTTAAAAAAGCTTCCGTTGTGGTGTCAGCGGCATGCTCTTCCGCGACAGGGCGTCCAGTCCCTTTCCCGGACTGTATAACTCTTGTCTCTAGGGCGGTTTGCGCCAGGGCAAGCGTGGATATAGCAAAAAAAGTTATGACTATGCATGCTTTATTCATTCTTTATGATCTTCGCTATCTTATTTGCCATAAAACCCGCGACCATTAAATGAGAGGTGGGTGTAAAGTGTTCGTCCAACGGGAAACATAGTTTGCTTATGGGCTCTTTAGAATCCGACAGAAAAGGCGTCAATGACAAATAGTCGATATTATGGGTTCTGCATATATCAGTAGAAGCTTCTTCAAAAAGCAACAGTTCCTTTGAGCTCCTGTAAAGCTCTATCGACCTCTTGTTTGCTATATAAAAAGAGAACAGCCTGCTGCCCAGAGTCTCGACTTCTCTTTTCAGGTTAACCATCAATATCTCTGTCTCCTTTTTTTGCTTGTCGTTCAAATATACATTTTTCTGGTCCGGATAGGATATAACCGCCTTTTTGGATTTGTTTCCGCCCGGTGTCTTGTTTTTCTTCAGTAAAATTTTGATCGCGGTCTGTTTTAACAGGCCGGCGACGTGTGAATGCGCGGTCAACCAATCGTAGAGCCATATTTTTCTCAAAAATTCCTTCTTTGCGGAAAATGTATCCTGCAAAGATTTGACGTAAAGCTCTCCATTTTCGTCTATGCCATAATAGACACTCTCAGAATTATCATAAAAATCGTTTCCGTCAAAACAGAGAATGACCAGATCCGGCTTAAGCGTCTCGCCGTAGACCTGGAGAAACTTCAAAGAATAATCTGTGCCCTTCCCGCCACAGCCTGCGTTTATCGCTTCCACAGAAATGCCCGCGCCGGTCAGAATCTGCTCTATCCTGTAAACAAATGTCTCATCGTCTTCGACGCCTACCCCGTACGTGGTGGAATCGCCCAGAAACAAGATCCTGATATCCGCGCCCTTAATCTTGCCGTATTCTTTTGCGCCCCTGCAACCATATGAATTATTGGTGTACGTGTAGTCATACGCTCCCGGATGAAACCTTCTGCCGTGCTGGTTAGGGACGTGGATTGCTCCCAACTGGGGATGATGGGCATATAGTACCGGGCCGATCGTCTGCGGTTTAAAAATTCTGAGTCCGATTTCCGCGGCTGCAAATGAAATCGCAATACCTATTACTAAGGCGCAAATACGGAATAATAACTTCATTTTAGGTTCTTAAAAGTTACATTCTGCTTTTAATGCACTCTTTTTTTATTATATCATAGAACGATCGTATATTATATTAATAATATGCGCATGTGAAAGATATGCGCAAGTGTGGATCTTCGGGCGGAAGACGCCTTATTAAAACCTTATCCTGCTTATTATATAGTCCGCCAGATATCGGGCGACCATATCGTTTCCGGCTTTGTCGAGATGCACCCCGTCCAAATAGTGATTTTCGAAATCCCTATCTTCTAAAAAAATCTCCTTATTCAGATCTATAAAGTCGTCTTTTCTCTTACGTACGCTCGCCTCCATAATGGAAATTATACGGCGATATATGCTATCCACTTCGGGATGCCGGGCCAGATACGAGCGCGAGACCGGAACAGAACACACTATAACCCTGCTATCAAAACTGAAAGAGGTATCCATTAAAAATCCTATCCTTCTCTCAAATTGCGCCAGGCCTGTTTTGGTCACATTATCGTAAACAATAACGCCATCTTCCCACTCTTCGCCGCAACCATTACGTGTCATCTGCGAATATTTCTCTGTCATGGAAGCATAGAGCAAGCTTACACCCATGATCCTGGCATCCAATATGGCCAGAAAACCGGGTTTAAGCGTTTCGACGCATTCCTCATGAAGCGATATCGCCAAAGCATCGTTTATGCCCATATAAAATATCGAAAGGGACGGAATGTTCCCATATTTTTTCAGATAATCTTCATATAAACGAACATTTTTTTTAAGAAGCGAGCCCTCTTGGGCCATATTATATACGGTTACCTTCTTATCCAACATTCTATTTAAATAAACTTCCAATCTATTTGGCCAAGAATCCTCATCTGCAACATAAGGGGTGCACTTTGTCGTGGAACCTCCAAAGGTCAAAATGACCTCCCCCGCTGACTTGTCGGGAGCGTACTCAGGTTTCCCGTTCATTAACCGGTGAACCTTAAAAAGGACGGTTTTAGCCTTAAGTCTTAAAAAACTGCTGCCGTAGAACAGAAAATCTATATTTTTGGACTTTGCTGAAAGTGTTATTCTCCATATCGTTTCGAGCGCAATAAACACCAGCGCCACTGTCACCGCTGTAAACAGTATGTTTTTCAATATATTTTTCATTGCAATCCATCTAAAATATAAAAACTTTTCAATAGCTACCCTTCACGCTTCGCCCTGGCTATCTCGCTCTCTATGCGCCTAAGCAGTTCTAAAAATTCGGACGGGACTTTGTATCCCTCTTTGGCTGCCAGGTCGCAATACCTGATGGCCAACTCATATCGCTTCTCCCGGAAATAGAATCGGGAAAGGTTAAAATAGCCGGGCCCGTAACGCGGATTAATTTCTATGGCTTTTTCATATGCAGCTATGGCCTCTTTTTTTCTGCCTATATTACCGTATGCGTCGCCAAGGTTAATGTATATCTTTGCATTATTAGGATTTAGTTCTATGGCTTTCCCATACATAGCTATGGCCTCTTCATAATTACCCAGCATACCATAAGCAATACCGATGTTATTGTACGCATCGGCAAAATTCGGCTTGAGTGTTATCGCTCTCCTGTGCACCGCTATGGCATCTTCATACTTACCCAGCCGGCTATACGCAATGCCGAGATTATTGTACGCATTTGCGAAAGCGGGGCTCATCGCTATCGCTCTCTTATACAAGGCGACAGCATCCTCGTATCTGCCGGCCATTATGTATGCGATGCCAAGATTATTATATCCTACGATATTGTCGGGCTTATGTATTATAATCTCCTCATATAACGGTATGGCTTTCTCGGTTTTTCCTACGCTGCAATATTCGTTCGCCAAGCTGCCGATCGTCCTTATGCTGCCGGGGGCATATCGCAATGTCCTTTCATAGAAGGCAGTCGGCTCCCGCCAGCAAGCACTATAGCGGATTGTCAGAAATGAATAACCGGCTATTATGAGAAGCGCGCAGGCAAGGGCAAGGACATTGAGCTTCTCGGACCTGTATAAAAGGCGCAATCCATGCCCCACAAGCAGAAAAAAACCGATGGAGGGCACATAAAGCCAGTGTTCGGCCATATATGCCATAGGTATGGGATAGATATGAGACACCGGCAAAAGCGCTATGAAGAACCAGTATATAGAGAAGAACGCGGGGTTACCGCTTTTTCTTTTTATGAAACCGTATGTCAGCAATGAAACTGACATAAATATGCCCAGAATCGCCTTTGGGTCCGTAAAATTGAATATCCTGTTCCCGTATTCCATGTGCAGATTGAAAGGAAGAAACATGAGTCTTATGTATTTGGTAACGGCTACGAAGAAACACGGTATCCTCATAAACACAGACGTATGAGACGCTAAATCCGGCGATACGGGTTTGAGAAACATTAACCGTAATATGATGTATAGAAAGGCGATAGCTAAAATGGGAAGGAAGCTTTTAAGCCCGACCTTCTTTCTAAAAGCATAGTGGTAAAGCAGTACTAATGCCGGCAGAATAAGGCTGTTCTCTCTGGATAAAAGAGCCAGCATATAACTCAGCAACATGATTACATAAAAGATCTTCTTTTTCGATCCTATATTTTTTATATAGAAGATAAAGCAAAGAAGCATAAAGAGTAACGCCAGGGCATCCGCCCTACCCGAGATATACGCTACTGCCTCTACATGTACAGGGTGGGTCAGGAACAGTATGCCCGTGAAGAAAGACAAAAGATCATCGCCATAAATAATATTTATCAACCAATAAAGCGCCATCGCGGCAAAAATATGCAATAAAATATTTGTCAGGTGATACCCGAAAACATTTAATCCCCATAAAGAATAATCCACCATATAGCTGACAGACTGAAACGGGCGGTAAGAAGGATATTTGACATCCGCGCCCTCGCCGATGTGTTTGGCAAAAACATCCGGGAGAAAAAACCAGCTTTTTATAAACAGATTATTCCTTATCAAATCGTGGTCATCCCAGATAAACTTGCCGTTTAGCGAATTTCCATAGACAGCAAAGCCCAAAGCAGTCATTAAAACAATCACTATAAAAACCATCCACTTTTTAGAAGTCCCTATTTTCTCCATATGACCAGTCTTCGCTCCATAGCCCGCTACTTTATCTGCTTATCAGCATAATAAAACTTAACAGCACTATCCCGATAGCTACAACCGCTATAATTCTCGGCCCGGGATATTTTATCCTGCCCATGAAACCGACACTGCGGTTCAGGTTTTCACCGCAATAAAGACAGAGAAGCGCGTCATCATCATAAACAGGATTCTTGCAATGTGGGCATATATGTTTTTGCATCTGCTAAAACTACTTCTCAACAACTTTAGATTCTTTATTACACCTAACAGGACCTGCTTTTTGGCGGGCTAAAAACGTTATTATCTATACGGTTCTTTAGTGTTTTGACATAAAAATGTGGGCTATCTTCTCGCCGACCTTAGGATGGAGAACGACTATTAAAAGGCCTCCTATAATGTTGCCGATTGTCACAGGAATAAGGTTATCAAAAATGCTTAAAAAACTGCTTGCGAACCTGCCTTTAATCATAAGCCCCACGGGCAGAAAATACATATTGGCCACGGAGTGTTCATAACCGGAAGCGACAAAAGTCATTATCGGAAAATAGATCCCCAGTATCTTGCCGGCGACCGTCCGGGACGCTATAGACATGATTACCGCCAGGCACACAAGCATATTACACAAGATGCCGCGACACAGCGCCTCTGTAAAACCCAGATTCATCTTTGCCTCTGCGATCCTGCTCGCAACCTCTCCCATAGGGGCCGGAACGCAAAAATAGCCAAGAAGACCGGAATCATAAACAATACGGGCGATGATCACCGCCCCCAATAAATTTCCGAAATACACAACCAGCCAATTCCGTAAGACTTTAACGAGGGGATATTTCCTGTCAATAAGGCCTATGCTCATAAGTATATTGCCGGTAAAGAGTTCCGAACCCGGAATAAGCACCAGTATAAGGCCGACGCTAAAAACGCTTCCAGACAGAAACGCTGCGAAACCCGCGTCCAGGGTTTTTCCGCTCAGCACGGCTATGGCGGCATTGGCGCCGAAAGAAATGTATATGCCGGCCAAAATCCCGAATATGAATAACTCGAATATCGTCGCGTTTGCCTTCTTCTCGCCGATATCGCTCAGAGACTTTGATATCTCTGAAGGGCTTAAAAACAGACTTCTCATACCTTTTCCCCTCTCTTGCTATATAAAATATACCTGCATAAATAAGAATTTGCAAGGCGTTAAAGTTGATTTTTTGGAATTATTTTAATTGTATTGTCATATTTTAAGGCGATTACATAGATTTAAGGGAAGATTACAGCGATTAAGTCTAAATCTCCGTAATCTAGATTGCATCTTTTTGGAAGCAAAGAATCGCTGTAATCATTCATTTTATGAATTAAAAACAGGCTTGCATGGTATAATAAGCATAATGTTCGGAAAGCTGTTTACGAATATGTTTTTGTTCCTGATGGTTTTTGTCGTAGTCTTCCTCGGCGCTGATTGGTATTATTATAATAAAGTTATACAGAGAGAACCGCCGAACAAAGGCCAGATATCCTATTCGGACTTCAGGGTATTATGGTACGCCTCCTACAATCTCTACGGCTACCTACGGAAAACACTCGTACTTTTTTGTTTTCGTATATATGACTTCTTTTCCGTTTGGTTTCGAAAAAAACCCCTCTTTGTCGCTGGAAAAAATCTGGACACAAGAAACGGCCATGGCAAGGGCTGAGAGTATCCTGATGGTTCTGCTAATCTCATTTCTTGGGATGATCTGAGGGTCTTTAAAAGAAAAGGACTGGCCGGATTCCGGTGAAGGCGAAGTGGACGACAAGGTATCAGCTAAATCCCACGCTCAAGAAATTCTTTAATTTGCGCGCCCTGGTAGGATGCCTGAGTTTTTTCAGGGCTTTTGCCTCTATCTGCCTGACCCTTTCTCTTGTCACATTAAATATTGCGCCGACCTCCTCGAGCGTTCGTGGATAACCATCCCCGATCCCAAATCTTAATCTTAACACCTTTTTCTCCCTGTCAGTAAGCGTATCCAAAACGTCTCCCATCTGCTCTTTTAGCATGGTATAGGCGGTGGCGCTGGCCGGAGAAACGGCCCGTTTGTCCTCGATGAAATCCCCAAAATTAGTATCCCCTTCATCGCCTATGGGTGTCTGCAGGCTTATAGGTTCCTGGGCAATCTTTAATATGGCCCTGACTTTATCCACCGGCATCTTCATTTCGTGTGAGAGCTCTTCGGGAGCCGGCTCGCGGCCCGTCTCTTGAACCAACGCCCTCGAAACACGAATAAGCTTATTGATCGTCTCTGTCATATGCACGGGTATCCTTATAGTCCGCGACTGGTCCGCTATGGAGCGGGTTATGGCCTGCCTGATCCACCAGGTTGCGTATGTGGAAAATTTATAACCGCGTTTATATTCGAATTTGTCAACGGCTTTCATAAGGCCTATGTTGCCCTCTTGTATTAGATCCAAAAAGGAAAGCCCCCTATTGGTGTACTTCTTGGCGATGCTTACCACAAGCCTCAGGTTAGCGGCTACAAGCTCTCTCTTTGCCTTATTGAAATTGGTCTCTTTGATCCTTATAAGGCGGTACAGCTTTTTTATACTTTCCGCCTTGTCGCCGAATTTACGCTCGAGATTCTTGAGTTTTCTGATTAACTCTTTCCTGCCTATTTTTTTACGTTTTGTTCCTTTTATGTCTTTCTCTATCGCTTCCGCCTCGTCGATAAATTCTTTCATCTTTTGCGCAATCTGCTCTATCGTGGCGATTGCGAGCCGCATATCCAATAAAATCTTGACGACCTTTGCCTTTACCTTTGTCGCCTTAAGTTTCTTTAGCAGCTTTATTATCCTTCTTTTGACTACATACTCTTTGAACTTGGGGTCTATGTCTATGATCTCGTCGAGATTAACATTTTTTTTCAGCGTGTTTTCCAGTATGTCTATAACGGTCTTCTTCGCGATATTCGTCCATAAAATATTTTTCCTGAAGATATTCTCAGCGACTTTGATCTTTTCGGCCAGACTGATCTCCTGCTCTCTGGTAAGAAGCGGGATCTGGCCCATCTGCCTGAGATACATCTTTACTGGATCGTCTACCTGCGCAATTTTGGTTATCTCTTCGTCCTTCAGGTGACCTCTCTTTACGCGTTGTTCCTGCGGCAGGATATATTCTTCTTTCTCACGGTCAACAAGAGCGATATTCTCCTTATCCAGGATGCTCATCACCTCATCGATCTCTTCGGAAGAGAACATATCATCCGGCAGGACGCTATTCACCTCTTCGTAAGTCAGATACTTTTTCTTTTTTCCCAGGGCTACCAACTTATCGATGGCGGTTGTTTTTACTGACTTCTTTGCCATGCTGGCTGCTTGTTTAATCGGATTACGATCCTTCTTGGCGGCCATATACCCTTCTTTTACCCGTTTTATTATACCCCTAGAACCAATGTCTATACGCGCGACTGCTTAATAAGTTCCGAATATTCGGCAATAAGCCTGTTTACCCCATCAGTATCAGCGTTGCTTTCGGCTTTCCTGATTTTAAATTGTATCACGCTTAAGACTTCTTTCAAATTGTCCTTCCTTACGTGCCGCAAGCAATCCTTAAGCGCCTTAGAACTATCCTTTATGGTCTGGCAGAGATTTGTAGCTTCCGAAATAATCCTTTCCGCCTCAGTATCTGTAAAATAGCTTATGAGGTGAGAGGGCGTCGTGCTTTTACCGCTTTTATGAAGCTGCGATATCTTTTCGAATATGCCTACCAGCAATTTGTCTTTAAAATTTTGAAACCCCAGTTCCTCTAGCTTCGTAATATGTGTCATATCCTCAAGCACTATGGCAAGAAGCATCATCTCTGCGGTTGTAATGGCTCTTTTTTTCTCGGTCTCGACCGTATCGCCGATAGGGTAAGCCCTTGCGGAATATGTTCTCACCTTCTTTAGCTCCGATCTTACGGACTCCTCGTCGACAGACAGCTCTTCCGATATCTTCTTCAAATAACTGGATTTCAGAACAGCATTTTTTATCCTTGAGAGTGTCGGAAGCATCTCTTCGACGATCCTCGCCTTGCCGCGAGGTTGGTCTTTTCTGAACCTTGCGCTAAGCACCCCTAATTTATATTCAAAAAAATCTTTCGATTCTTTCAGGACTTTCATGAACCCGGTACCGCCTTCCTTTCTTACCAGGCTATCCGGATCATGGCCTTTCGGCAACAAGGCGATACGCACGTTCATATCCTCTTCTATCAGAAGGTCCAGACTTCTCAAGGTCGCTTCCTGGCCCGCTTTATCGGAATCATAGACCATTATGATATTCTTTGCAAAGCGCTTCAGCACGTTAACCTGCTCGGTTGTCAGAGCCGTTCCGAGGGTCGCCACAATGTTTTTTATACCGTTTTGATAGGGCAGTATTAAATCGAAATACCCTTCTACTATGACGACATAGTTCTGTTTTTTGATGTATTCTTTGGAAAAATTAAGGCCATAGAGGTGCTTTCCTTTTGTGTATATGTATGTCTCCGGTGAATTTATGTATTTAGGCAGGCTGTTATCCAGTGACCGCGCGCCAAAACCCAGAATCCTATTCCTTATATCAAAAATCGGAAAAACTACACGGCACCGAAACCTGTCATACCAATTTTTGGTATTAGAGTTCTGCAATATGAGCCCTGCCTTTTCCAACAGCTGCAATTCAACTCCCTTTGCGCTGCAGTGGCCGATCAGGCCCTGCCAGGAATCCTGCGCAAATCCCAACCGAAAATATTTAATTGTATTATCAATAATGCCACGCTGGAGAAAGTATCCATAGGCATCGCGGCATTCGGCTGCCGCGAGATTATTCTGGTAAAAATCGCACGCCATATTATTGACCTCGTATAGCTTATCGGCAAGAGGGTCTTTTGGCCTATCGCTTATGCTTGTGTGTGGTAAGGCGATATTGGCTTTATCAGCCAGCGTCCTTACGGCCTCGATGAAATCCATCTTTTCATATTTCATCAAAAAACCTATCGCATTCCCGCCTGCCCCGCATCCGAAACAGTGATATATCTGTTTGCCTGCGCTTACTATAAATGACGGGGTTTTCTCCTGATGAAACGGGCAATTGGTTTTGAAATTCTGGCCTGTTTTTTTAAGTGGTATATAGCCGGATATGACTTCCACGATGTCCACTTTGTCAAGTATCTGGTCTATGATCTCATTCGGTATCATTTTTTATCCTGTGCCAACCCCTGTAGCCGGCGATCGCCTTTCGGAATAGACGCGCGTCCGCAACAATAAATTACCTTTTTACCCTGACAAAACCCGAACACGGAATTATGTTAAAAGCGTCTTTTTTCGTCAATTCGTCCAATAACAAATTTAAACCCAGGTTATCGCTGGCAATGTGGCCTGCGATAATGATATTTATGAATTCGGACTTCGCTATTTTAAAATGCTCTTCGCTCAAATGCATCGCGACAATGGTGCCTATGCCTGCTTGGGAAAGGCGCGCGAATACTTTCTTAGAACCTTCTGTTCCGCCGGTCATGTCAACAAAAACTTTGCCGGATTTATTGCTTTCCTTGCCTGCGATAAGGCGCGGACCCACGGCCTTAAACATGGCGTCCCGGTATTCCGGGATTGTTTTAAGGATCCGCAAAGCGTCACTGACCCTGCCAGGTTTTTTTGTCTCAAAAAGTTTTTGCAGGAAATGAACGACGTGGTTGTCAGCGGGGGTGTGGACGCACATGAAAGGAATGTTCAAAAGCTTCGCGACATCTACGCTCCTCTGGTGGTTTCTCGGAAGTAAGTTTCTGGAAGTCTCGTCGATGCGTTCTTTCATAAGCGATTTTGCCACATCCAGATTTATACCCATACGGTGCAGTATATCCGTCTGCACATGCATAACCTGAGGCAAGTCTACCAAGGCTATGCCGGAAGGATGATGTGACATAACAAGGTCTATGCCTGCATCTTTATCATTCAATAGGTGCGCCGTCAAAAGTTCCGGCGCCTCTATGTCAATACCAACCATAATTGTCCTGACAGTCTGCCCCCTATCTCCGTATAAAATCCGCGTATCGGCATACGGATGTCTGATCCTCTCTTTATCGAAATGCTTTTTATCCTCGGCCTTCAGGACTCTGTACTCCCGCTTAATCCTGTTCAACGCGGACTTTAATTCATTTTTTGTGCGCGGATCTTTTTCCAGGCCTTTTTTTATTACAAACTCATAAATTGCGCCCAGCTTCATGCTTCTTCCTCCACATCTTTAGTATTCATCATTGAAGAATCGAGATTTATCTTTCAAATTAAAAGAGTTCAACAGATACGGCTTTTTTTCAGAGGTAAGTTTCCTCAGAGCCATCCGGTACCATGTATTGTTATTGTCCTTGTGCAGTAACCTTATAGCCATACTGGCGATTCTCAAGTTTATGTCTACGAAAAACATCCCCGTACGCGAACTCTTAACGCCGGATTCGACAAACCTGAGAGGCAAGAGAAGAAGACAGGTCACCACAAGACCTATGATAATTGCGGAACGCGAAATACCCAAGATCGCGCCGCCTGTCTTTTCTATGCCGCCTATTCCGGTTTCACTTAATACCGCGTAGACGCCTGTTATACGCGATACAAGGCGGTAAAATATAAACATTGCAAACAAGATAATAAAATAACTAAAAAAGTTACATATAGAAAGCGGGATTGAAAATTGGTCCACAACCCAAGAAGCTATCTTATCGTAATAAAATAGAGAGAGACCTGGGATAGATATTAATATAATTAG
>MHFD01000029.1:3251-3438 GCA_001804045.1 Omnitrophica bacterium RBG_13_46_9 | reverse complement strand
TAAGATTAGATGTAACAAAGATATTTGATGAAATAAAGAACATCAATTTGTCTTATTTTTTTATTGCATTGGGGATATCTTTGCTTTTTCTTATAACACAAACGCTGAAATGGTTTATCATAGCAAGAAAACAGAAGATAACAGTTACTTTCAAAGAGGCCTTCAAGATTAACATTATCAGCAATTT
>MHFD01000029.1:1249-3112 GCA_001804045.1 Omnitrophica bacterium RBG_13_46_9 | reverse complement strand
TTATAACTCAACCTTGCCGCGCCCGTGCCTTCCCTTACCGAGTAAGAAAAGACATGTATGCGGGAAGGCCTTACGCCCTCTACAAACTTCAATGTGTGCAGAAACGACTTTTTATCTTCCGCCGGAAAACCAACCAGAACATCGGTTGTAACAGCTGCATCCGGAATATGCTTTCGGATTTTTTGCATGATTTGCCTAAAATATTTTGCGGTATATGGCCTATTCATGGCCCTGAGAACCCTGTCATCACCGCTCTGAAGCGGTATGTGAAAGTGCTTGCATACTTTATCATCTTCCTTGAGGACCCTTATGATATCGTCTGTCACGTGTGTCGGCTCTATGGAACTTAAACGGATTCTGAATGAACCTTTGACGCAAGAAATCTTTTTCACGAGATCCGCCAAACCCGTCTTCCCCGCCCGATGTGGGCCCTCTTTAAACGCAAACTCTTTGCCCCAGCCGCCTAAGCAGATACCCGTTAAAACAATCTCTTTGAATCCCCTCTCTAAAAGCCTTTTTACCTCCGATAAAATGTCATCGACGCCTCTGCTCCTTGACGGCCCCCTCACCCTGCTGACTTTGCAATAGGAACATTTAAAATCACATCCATCCTGGACTTTAATGAATACCCTGTTTCGGTCCTTGAAGTCCGTAATCTGCGATTGGGGATTCATGCCGCATAAAGTCCTGCCTGATACTGCTATTGGAAGCCCGCCTAGAAGCGCTGCGGCTCTCCCCATATCCGGCGTCTTATGGCTGTAATCCCCCGCCAATATGTCAGAGATCCTTTCCTTTTCATTGTTTTTTACCAAATAAGCAACTCCGGGAATGCTCATCAGAGCACTTCTATCGCTATCCAATTCAGCGTAACAGCCGATTACGGCAATCTTACCGTTAGGGCTTATCCTGTGAAAGCGGTTGATCAGATTACGCGTATCCCTGTCGGCCTTGTGGGTGACCGTGCAAGAATTAACGAGACAATAATCGGCGGGCTGTCCGTTTCCTGCTTCAATAAACCCGTATCTTATCAAACTCTCCCGCATGAGCTGGCTCTCATACTGGTTTACCTTGCAGCCAAGAGTATTTATTGTAAAGCTAGGTGTAGAAGGCATCTGCTGTCACCCCGATAACCCGGAAAACTCATGATTTAAAACCGATAATACATAAAAACAGGCTGTGTCGCTTTTTAGTACTCTACTGCCGAGTGATATTAACTTACACCTTGCGTCCCTTGCCATTTCGATTTCACCGGGGGTAAAATCACCTTCGGGTCCGATAAATATGATAATATTTCCGGATTCAAAGTCGGAAACTGCCTCCTTAATGCCGACGGCCTCCCCTGAGATGCAGGCCATAAGCGCCAGGTCAAAATTACTGATTTCATTGACAACGTCGGAAAATCTCTGAATATTTTTTACTTCAGGCACATCTGTCCTGCCGCATTGCTTCGCCGCCTCCATGGCTTTCTTTTTCCAACGGCAGATCTTATTTACCGCTTTCTCTCTGGCTACCCGCACAATCGTCCTCTCGCTTTCGATCGGGATCACCGTATGCGCCCCCAGTTCGGTAACCTTTTCTACTATGTAGTCCATTTTCTCTTTTTTGGGTATAGCTTGCGCAAGGGTTATTTTAGGGAGGGCGTCTTCCTTCGGGCTCCTGACGCTCACTATCTCCACTATAAGCGATTTTGGTTTTGTCTGTTTTATAAACCCCATATATTCTTTACCCGTCCCATCAAAGACAATTATCTTGTCGTTTTCTTTCAAGCGCATCACATTCATAATATGCCGCGCTTCTCTGTCTTCGATATAGATCAGATTCCCCCTTACGTTCTCTTTAGGCGCAAAAAATCTGGGCACCGTC
>MHFD01000029.1:0-1225 GCA_001804045.1 Omnitrophica bacterium RBG_13_46_9 | reverse complement strand
TCTCCCTCCGGAGGCGCATGCCTACAGGCGTACATCGCTTTCAACCCATCCGAGAAAATCGATCTTGTCGAAAACGACCGGCATCCGATAATGAGTGGGCATAAAAGGATGACGCTACAGTCATCGGAACTCTAAACAAGCGGGCTTTTTTAGCATACAGGCCAGTGCAAAATTCTAAAACCCCGCTTATTTATGTTCAGGGTTACGTCTCGCGGCCTTACAGCCGTGGCCTATTTTCTTTAAGGATCCCCTCCGTGTCGCGGGTTCCTTAGGCCGGAAGCCATCCCATTACAGGCGCGGTTTACGGGCGAATGGACAAAATATCATGGCCTACTCGGGCTAGTCTTTCGTATCTCTTTCTCCGAATACTTCCGCTGTAAATACATATATGTCACATTCCCTTTTTTTCCATGCATCCTCTCGCATACCTGCTTTCTGGCCGCAGAGAGAATTCATGAATTGTTCGCGGTTCCAGCCTGTCTCCGTAGCGACCTGCGGCAGATAGACACCGCTAATAAATCCCTGTCTTACCAGGACACCGTGCCTGCCCATCTCTATCTTCTCCGGGTCATCTACCTTTACAAGTGGCGAAAGCGCCGATATCTCGATGTCTATATCTTCCATCTCATCAAGCGTTACGGCGGGAAATCGCGGATCGCCGGTCGCGGCTTCTTTGGCCATGTCGCGCACCGTAAGATAAAACGGCCCGCGTCCCACCAGGTTACCGATACAGCCTCTCAGACGACCATGTTTATGAAGAGTTACAAACCCGCCCATCTCCCTGTTTAGTACTGGATCGTCTTCCTTCGCAGGCAGGTCCTTCCCTTTGTCAAGATAATAGACAATGGCATCCCGTGCCAATTTCAGCATTTTCTTTCTCTCTTCTTTGTTAAGCATGTCTCCTTCTCCGTTTGCCGCGTCCCCTGGTCCCGGATCCAGTTTTCCGTCCTCCGGTTTAATCATGGCCGCGCTTAGATATCCGACTACGCGTGTCCTGTCACCAGTGGTGTCGCCGGAATTAGCATATCGAAAAACCTCAATCCTGTCAGCGCCCAACATTTTAGACGCGATCATTGCGGCGCAGACAGTTCCGTACCCGCACATCAGGCGGTGAGACCTGGACAGGCTGTACCTATAAAGCATGTCAGGATCGAAATACTTTATTACCGAAACCGTCTTATTGTCGATCTCGTTAGCCGCCCTATAAGGCAGATAATGGCTCATA
>MHFD01000028.1:22369-22739 GCA_001804045.1 Omnitrophica bacterium RBG_13_46_9 | reverse complement strand
TCGCGGGTTTACGTTTTTTAGATCAAATATAAGCTGTGCCAGGTCCTCGATCGAGTATATATCATGGTGCGGAGGCGGTGAGATAAGCGTGACACCGGGGGTCGTATAACGGGTCTTCGCTATTATTTCACTTACCTTATGACCTGGCAGCTGCCCTCCTTCACCCGGTTTGGCGCCCTGCGCTATCTTGATCTGCAGTTCGTCCGCATTGACAAGATAGTTAGTGACGACTCCAAATCTCCCGGAGGCGACCTGTTTTATGGAGCTTTTTTTGTAATCGCCGTTCGGCAACGCGACAAATCTCATCGGGTCCTCTCCGCCCTCTCCCGTGTTAGAGCGCGCGCCGATTCTATTCATCGCTATTGCCAGC
>MHFD01000028.1:10331-22335 GCA_001804045.1 Omnitrophica bacterium RBG_13_46_9 | reverse complement strand
TCATCGCGCCTGTCGCGAAGCGTTTGAGGATATCTTCAACAGGCTCGACCTCATCAATGGGTATAGGCTTTTTGTTTTTGAATCCCAAAAGGCCCCTCAATGTCGTGGGATTGGCTGATTGGTCGTTTATGAGATCCGCGAATTTTTTGTACTCTCTATAATCGTTCTTCCTAACGGCGTCCTGTAAGGCGGCGATACTCTGGGGATTCCATAAATGAAACTCACCGTCTCTGTTCCATTGATATGCACCTCCTGCCGGTAGAATTGGCGGTGATATCCTCTCAGAAAATGCGCTGCTGTGCCTTAGAACCGTCTCTTCGGCGATATCGTCAAAACCGATGCCGCCTATACGTGAAGCCGTGCCGGTGAAGCATTTTTCTATCACTTCTTCACCAAGACCCAGCGCTTCAAATATCTGAGCCCCTTTATAGCTTCGCAACGTTGAAATGCCCATTTTTGACAGTACCTTCAGTATTCCTTTGTGAACAGCTTTTCTGTAGTTAATAAGGGCCTCCGTAAGGCTTTTTTCCAGCTCTTGGCCTTCGGCCAGATATCGCACCGCCTCATACGCCAGGTAAGGACAGACGCAATCGGCGCCATAGCTGAATAGAAGCGCGAAGTGATGCACCTCACGCGGTTCTGCGCTCTCTACAATAATCCCTATCTGTGTCCTTAACGCCTTTTTTACAAGATAGTGGTGCACGCAAGCCGTAGCCAAAAGAGCCGGAATCGCGGCTTTCCCTGTATCCACGCCCTTATCACTCAGAATCACAAAAGAATACCCCTCTCTTATCGCCTCTTCCGTATCCCTGCAGATACCGTCTAAGTTATACATAAAGGTTTTTTTGTCTTTCGCGTCAAAAAGAATCGGTATTGTCTTCGTCTCAAATCCCGTCTTATTTATACGGCGGATCTTTTCTAAATCTTCATCGGTGAGAACCGGTTCCTTTACGTCGAGTTTAACGCAATGACCCTCTGTATCCTCAAGGACATTCTTTTGCGAACCGATGAAACTTCTTATGCTCATCACGTAATCCTCTCTGATAGAATCGATCGGAGGGTTTGTGACCTGAGCGAATAATTGTTTAAAATAGTCGTATAAAATCTGCGGCTCTTTGGATAAAACTGCGAGCGGCGTATCGTCCCCCATAGAGCCGACCGGCTCCTTGCCGGTGTTTGCCATTGGTTTAAGAATATTTTTTAAATCTTCTCTCGTATATCCAAACGCCCTCAAGTAAACCGACGTATCGTGGTCTCTCATCTCTTTTTTCATGCCGCATGCGGGTAAGCTATCCAACTCAAGCATGTGCTTCTTAATCCAGGCCCTGTATGGCAGCCGCCTGGCCATGGACTCCTTGATATTTGCGTCATCTATAATCTTTTTCTTTTCGGTATCTACAAAAAGCATCCTGCCCGGCTCAAGCCTCTCTGAACTGAGGATGTCTTCGGGTCTGATATCCAATACACCTACCTCGGAAGCCATGACCACAAGGCTATTTTTTGTAACAATGTAACGAGCAGGCCTAAGGCCGTTTCTATCCAAAACAGCGCCTACCCGTGTCCCGTCTGAAAAAACTATAGCTGCCGGGCCGTCCCAGGGTTCCATGAAACAGGCGTGATACCTGAAAAAATCCTTTAGGCGTCTGTCTATCAATGTATCTTTGCCCCAGGCGGTAGGTATGAGCATTGTCATCGCATGTTGCAAGGACCTGCCTGCAAGAACCAGAAGTTCGAAAACATTGTCGATTGTCGCCGAATCGCTCCCGCCGGGGACAATCACGGGTTTGATCTTCTCCATGTCTTCTCCGAAAAGTTCGCTCTTTAGGAGCCCTTCTCGCGCCCGCATCCAGTTAATATTCCCTCTAATGGTGTTGATCTCCCCGTTGTGGGCCAGAAATCTGAACGGCTGCGCGAGATCCCACGTGGGAAACGTATTGGTGCTATAACGAGAATGCACAAGCGCAAGAGAGCTCTTTAACCTTTCGTCTTTCAGGTCCGGGAAAAACTCTTCAAGCTGATGAGGCATCAAAAGGCCTTTATAGGAAAACGTCCTGCTGGAAATATTGGTAATGTAGAAAAACGGTCTCTCTTTGAATCCGGAAGAGCGGATACCGTTTTCAACTTCTCTGCGTATGACATACAGTTTTCTCTCAAATTCCTGCTGGTTCTTTATATCCTTATTTCTGCCTATGAATACCTGTTCTATTACGGGCCTTGTGGCTTTGGCCGCTTTTCCGATATCGGAATCATCCGTGGGGACAACCCGCCATCCCAATAAATACTGCCCTTCCTTATTTACTATTTTTGAAAAGACCTGTTTGCAGTATTGTCTTTCGAGCTTATGGCGCGGCAAAAAGACAAGCCCCGTTCCGTAAAACCCGTATTCCGGCAAAGATATGCCTTGATTTTCGCACGTGTCCGCAAAAAAACCGTGCGGGATCTGGATTAAGATACCGGCCCCGTCGCCTGTCTTCGGGTCAGCGCCCACGGCGCGTCGGTGGGCCAATCGCTTAAGGACAGTAAGTGACTTTTTAATCACGTCGTTCGACTTTACGCCTTTTATATTGCATACGAATCCAACGCCGCAACTGTCATGCTCAAACATCGGGTCATAGAGACCCTGTTTTTTTGGTATCTTATGGTATTTCATGGCTTAAACCGCTTCGCGTCGATCTTAAATCTTTTCGCCTTTGCATGCATGGTATTGCGATTGATCCCGAGCAACCTGGACGCCTTTATCTTGTTACCGGAACAATATTCCAAAGATTTCTCTATCAGGATCCTTTCGATATCTTCTATCGCCTTAGCGTAAACCTTACCTTTCTCGGCCTTCAGGAAATACTGACTGACCATTCTTATCCTGTGAATTTCGTTTTTCACTGTTTTACAATGCTTTATGTGAAGCTCCACCGCCTTACAGCGGTGGCTTCTCTTTTTACAGGGTTCCGCTCTATCGGTGGAGCGGAACCCTGAACCGAAAGCCATTCATCCGCGCCCTTACAGGCGTGGCTTTCTGGTTCATGGGTAAAATGCCTATTTTTTGTGCAACACAGGGCAAAAAACATAAGAATAATTCATCTTGAATAGACCATGTTTTGCCCGGCAAATCATACACCGCCAGAATAAAGTTACAGCTTGTGCAATGCAAAAAAACGCGTGTCAAATAATAGAAAGATATTTGTCAAGCTCGTATTGCGGAACCTGTATCCTATAGTCGTTCCACTCTTTCTTTTTAAGCTCTATAAATCTCGGGAATATATGTTCCCCCAGCGCCTCTTTCGCTATTTTGCTGTTTTCGGTCATGCTTATCGCGTTTCCGAGATTGTCCGGTAAAGTCTCTATACCCTGCTCTTTTCTTTCCCCGTCGGTCAGATGATAAAGATTTTTTTCCATAGGCTTAGGCACTTTGTACCCTTTTTCAATACCTTCAAGGCCGGCTATGAGCATGGCCGCAAACGTCAGGTATGGATTGCACGCGGGATCGCATGCCCTGAACTCGCAACGTGTCGCTTTTTCCTGTCCCGGATGATAGAACGGGACTCTCACAAGCGCGCTCCTGTTCCTGCGGCTCCAGGCTATGTATACAGGCGCTTCATATCCCGGGACCAATCTTTTGTAGGAATTGGTGGTCTGGGCAAAAATCGAACATATCTCTTTTGAATGTTTCAAAAGGCCCGCTATATAGCTATACGCTATGTCTGATAGATTATCCTTTGATTTGGGGTCGAAAAAAGCGTTTTTATTTCCTTTAAAAAGCGACTGATGGGTATGCATGCCTGACCCGTTCTGGCCGAATAGTGGTTTCGGCATGAACGTAGCGTAAACACCGAATTTGTTCGCTATTTCCTTAACGACCACCCTGTAAGTAATGACACTGTCGGCCATGGTAAGCGCGTCTTTATAACGCATATCGACTTCATGTTGGGACGGCGCTACTTCATGGTGTGAGTATTCAACGGCTATGCCCATACTTTCCAGCGCAAGTACGGTTTCTCGCCTGAGGTCACTGGCGACATCAAGCGTTGTAAGGTCAAAATATCCTCCTTTATCCAGTATGTCGGTGCCCTGATTGTTTCTGAAGTAGAAATATTCAAGTTCCGGCCCCAGATAATAGTGGTCAAATCCCATCTTTTTCGCCTTATTGAGCGCCCTCTTCAAAACGTAGCGTGGGTCCCCTTCATAGGGGGTCTTGTCTGGGTTCAGGATATTACATATCATCCTCGCTACGGCCTTCTCTTTCGGCCTCCAGGGTAAAACGGCAAATGTGTCTGGGTCCGGCATCGCTATCATGTCAGACTCCTCTATATCCTGATATCCCGTAATGGACGAACCGTCAAACCCCATACCGTTCTCAAGCGCGCCTTCCAGTTCGTTATTAGTAATAGCGAAACTCTTTACCTGACCCAGTATGTCAGTAAACCATAATCTCACAAACTTCACGTCGCATTCCTTGACAATCTTCAAAATATCTTGTTTTGTTTTCTTTGCCATTTTTTGCCTCCTTTTTTAGCCCAAGAATCCCACGAAAAATCTAGCTCTCTCCTATACAGATTTAGGAAAGATTGTAGATATTTTCCGGTAGGTACGAAACATGTGTGACCCTGCACGCATATGTCAATTATAAAAATAAAGACGTCCCTACAAGGACGTCTATGTCCAATTTTTTAAAACCGAATACTTCTTAGTATTGTATTACTTTTATATATATACAAGTAAGTCTGAGGGTGTTTTTGGTAACTTTTTTTCTATCCTATTGCGCCACCGCCGGTTTCACCGGTCCTTATCCTTATGCATTCCGGCAGGTCCAGCAAAAATATCTTACCGTCCCCTATATTGCCTGTCCTGGCGCCTTTTATTATCGCATCTATCGTAGGTTTCACGAAATCTTCGTTGACGGCGATCTCAAGCCTCACTTTTTTAAGCAGGTTTATTTCATGGATGACGCCCCTGTACGTTTCCGTATAACCTTTCTGCTGTCCGCATCCTAGTGCGTTCGTGACTGTCATTTTGTATACCTCATTGTCGTAGAGCGCCTTTTTGACATCCGGTAATTTATGCGGCTGTATCATTGCGATTATCAGTTTCATGTCATGCCTCCGATTTTTTTATGTGGTTAAAGGCTATTACTGCGCCGTAAATATCTGAAATCCGGAATATGACTCCATGCCGTGTTCGCCTATATCTAACCCCTTCAACTCCTCTTCGCGTGAAACCCTAAGTCCGACAAAACGGTTTATCAGGGTAAAGACGACCCACATGGAGACCGTAACAAACAGTACCACAGATATCACGCCAAGCGTCTGGACGCCCACTTGTCTTAAGCCCCCTCCGTAGAGAAGGCCATTATGGCTAAGTCCTAATGCCTTCTGGCCGAATATTCCTACCGCAAGCGTTCCCCATATTCCGTTGAAGCCGTGGACCGGCACGGCGCCAACCGGATCATCTATATGTAACTTATCCATAAGGACAACGCCTGAGACGACGACAAATCCAGCTGTAATCCCTATTGCTATTGCGGCCCATGGCTCGACAAATGCGCACGATGCCGTAATGGCGACAAGACCCGCCAGGGCGCCGTTCATCGACATGGATAGGTCAGGCTTGCCAAAGCGCCTCCACACGGCTGACATCGCTGAAATCCCGCCCGATGCAGCCGCAAGATTCGTGTTTATGGCTATCCGGGCGATTGCTTCACCGTTACCTACGCTTAAGGTGGATCCGGGATTAAAACCGAACCAACCAAACCATAGGATAAACACGCCGAGCGAGGCAAGAGGTATCGAATGACCGGCTATAGCATTTGCGCTGCCGTCAGGATTATATTTCCCCGATCTTGGTTTTATCATCATAGTGCCTACCAGGGCCGAGAAACCCCCGACTGCGTGAACAACGGTTGAGCCGGCGAAATCGGTAAAATTGAGTTGTGAAAGCCAACCCCCGCCCCATACCCAGTGGCCGACCACCGGATAGATGAAGGCCGAGATGATAAAAGAATACATAAGATATGCTATAAATTTCATTCTCTCAGCTACGCCACCCGCGACGATAGTCGCCGACGCGCCGCAAAAAGCCGCCTGGAACAGCCAGAACGCATACAGCGGTACTCTGGAGCCGGATTCCGCACCGATGAGAAACCACCCTTTCAATCCAAATATCGCGTTCCCGGCTCCAAACATGATGGCGTATCCGAATATGAAGAACCCCAAGGACGCCATACAGAAATCGAGGAAATTTTTTGTCAGAATATTACATACATTTTTGGCACGGATAAAGCCTGCCTCGACCATGCCAAACCCCGCCTGCATGAAAAACACCAGGAAAGCCGCCAGTAGGACCCATAGCGTGTCGACGCCGACCGCGCTAGCATAAATAATGCTCTTTTCCATAATAGTCTCCTTCCTAAAAAGCAAGTGCTATTTTCAATCCGCCATAAAACTCACTGTCATACTGGTCATCTAAAGCCAGCGAGAAATTCACATCAGGCGAAATGGTAATGTGTTTAATTACTGGGATTGTGACGCTGCCTGAAAATAAAATATTGCTGAAGCTTTTATCATAGCACCACTGCCCCGCATTGTAACCGGCGGTAATAGCCGTATCTACCGTTACCCTGCCCATAACAAATGAGTATCTCGCGCCAAATTCCCAGTAGGAGCCGTCTCCTGAATCGAAGTCTATATAATAGGTGACAAACGGTTTAACAATCCAGTCATAAAAAATCCCCGTATATATTTCATGAGAATCATAGCTATCTCCGTCAAGATGGGGAAACGTATAGTACGTATAGCCGAACGAAAAAGAAAGCGGGTCCACGAATTTTTCTTTGCTGTCCGCGCCTATTATTTTCTTAACATTGCCTATATTCATAGTATAATCAAATATGTAATTCCATTCTGTGAATCTTTCGAGTGTCTCTGTGTCATAGTTACCCCAGACCGAAACTGTAAATCCGTATTTGGAGACTGACGCTCCGGGCTGGATAACCGTTCCGTCAACCATTGTCTGGCCTCTCCATACGTACTTTCTCTCGAACGCGACTTCTGCGGTTACGTCCGGGGCCCATTCCGGTTTTTCTTCCGTATCCGCAAATGCCGAAACTGTGTCGAAATAGACCGCACACATAAGAAAAGCTGCGATTACCTTTTTCATGGTGTTTATTTTTCCAAAAAAATAGGCGTCTTCTCATCTCTTTGCAAGATTTAAAGACGCCTCAGTCTATAAAAAAGGCGTTCCAGCTTTTGGAACGCCTTTGTATTTTAAGCACATCTCTGTGCGCTACAAATATACAAGTAAAAAAGGCATACCGCCTGGTAACCTATCGGGCTAGATCCTTTCTGATTCTGCTGCATTTTTCTCTGATGCATTTTTCAATCTTTACCACCATGACATGGGAAATGCCAAGTTCCCGCCCGATTTCACGCGTCGTCCGTTCTTCAAGCGCCAGCAAAAATATCTCCCTCTCCCGTCTATCAAGACAGCTTAATATATCCTCTACTAATATATTGACGACAATAAACCCAAATTCGTCTTCCGGCGCCTTAACGAACATGACATCTTCTAACGAACTGTTCTCAGTATCTGCGATGGCGTTTAAACTTGTTGACTCTGAATCGAGCTTCCTGTATGCCGTCCGGATATAGTTCTTAAGAAAGAAAAAAGCACCCTGCAGTATATAACTGTCTGTCTTATCGCTCAACTTTCCGCTCTCGTATTTCTGCCACAGATGGATCAAAGCCTCCTGATAAAGGTCATCTTTATCAAAGAAGCCGTATCTGCCGTTTAGTCTACCCGATATCGCTTTGAGACGCGGAGAAATCCTGTCAAGCAAACCTTCGAACGTCATATACAACTCGCCCCCTTAATAAGCTTGATTGATTCAAGACTATGACTTACACCAACCAGAGGGTTTCTGTAAGTCATGGTCTCATTAAAGATCCCTCGCTACGCTTCCCTCGCAGCCTATATATTTAATTGTGGTGCTCGGGACTCCCTTTCCCGGCATAGCTGGGACGGTCGCGGGATTAACCCAGCCCTTTCAGTATAAAAGAGACTCAACCGAAAGGGCTGGGTTAATTCGACCTTATGGTTTACATCAACCAGAGGGTTTCTGTAAGTCATGGCTTCTATCTTTGAGATCCCTCGCTACGCTCGGGATTAATTCGACCCTATGACTTACACCAACCAGAGGGTTTCTGTAAGTCATGGTCTCATTAAAAAAAGCCCTTTATCAAGCTCTTACGGCTTGAAAAAGGGCTTCATTGCCAACCGTCCGTCTGGTACGGGTTGCGCTTCTTCGCCTCACCCTTCTCGGACGTTTAAATAGAAATCCATATTGACTTTAAGTATAGCGTTACTCTTCCCGCATTTTTTATCTCTGCTTTTTCTCTTTTCTCTGTGAGAATGGCCTCTTATCCTTTCCCTCTTTTTGGAGCCTCTGTTTCGTAATCGAGAATTCTTCGCAAGAGTGGACCGGAAATCGCCTCAAAAATGCGCAAGATATATCATGAACGCATGTGCTGCATAGACCTTTTTTTGTCATGTTACAACTCCTTTAGCCGATTATTCGGCATTCCAGACATGCCCGATATCCTGCTAATCCTTCTTTCCGTCAAGAATGGCTTCTGCCTCTCCCCGATATGCCTCTAATACGTAAGGTATGCCGGAGACCTTGGCAGCTTCCTCGGTCAGGGACATGAGGTCCTTTCTGGAAATCGTGCTCACCCTGAAATTCCTGCTTCCTGCCATCAGTTGCTGGAGACCGACCCTGATCTTCTGTGTAAATGTATAGATCCCGAGAGCCCCAAGCGGAATTTTTTCGGCATCCCTTCCATACCTATCCACCAATTCTTCATAGCATACAAATATCTCTTTTTTGGTACTACCGAACTCGGAGACTGTCTTAGGTAAATCGTTATTTTTGATCCATTCACCGATATTTTTGCCGACCATGCCCGGTATGATGAGGGCGCGACCCATGCAGACCGCTTTCACATACGGTGATCCCATCGCCAGCACCTTGAAAACATGGTCTTCTGACGAGAAACCGCCGGCGATAGCGATATCAGGTATACGCATGCCCTTTTTTGACAACCTTTCACAGAATTCATACGTAAGGGCCTGTAAATAGAATGTGGGTATGCCCCACTCTTCCATCATCCTCCAGGGGCTCATCCCGGTGCCGCCCGGAGCCCCGTCAATGGTCAAAAGGTCTATTTTGGCCTCTGACGAATATCTTATAGCCATGGCAAGCTCTTTCATGGAGTAGGCTCCTGTTTTAAGCGTGACGCGCTTGAAGCCCAGGTCTCTTAACCGTTTGACTTCTGCATGGAATGATTCCTCGGAAACAAAACCCAAACGCGAATGGCGTTCGAATTCTTTAATAGCGCCGTCTTTAAAAGCCTCCTGGTGAGCGTGCAGTGACGGGTCCGGCGTGACAATGTAACCGCGCTTCTTAAGTTCAAGCGCTCTCTCAAGACTGTTGACTTTTATCTCGCCGCCGATACACTTGGCACCCTGCCCCCATTTGAGCTCTATTGTCTCGAGCTTATGTTTTTTTCTTATATACTCGGCCACCCCTAAACGCGTATCCTCCACGTTCATCTGGACCAGAATCTCACCGTAACCATTGTGGAATTTTTTATAAGACTCTATACGACGGTCCATATCGGGGCACTTTTCAATCTTGCCTTTACCGTTAAGTTCAAGTTTCGGGTCTATGCCACAAACATTCTCCCCGCACACCAGTGTAATTCCGGAGATGGCTGCTCCTACGGCGAAATGCTCCCAGTTTCTTCTCGCAATTTCCGTTGAGCCGAGCGCGCCGGTAAAAATCGGCGCTTTCATCTTTATCTTTTTATCCCACCCGTATTCGACCCCTGTATCAACGTCCGGAAACTTCGCTGTATCGGGATTGCCCGGAACCCCTTCAGGCAGACCGTTAGCTCCCATGGCATAACCCTGAATATTCAGATGCGAGTAGTCTACGGGATAATCCTTGTCTCCCCCGGCAGTCACTTCCCCATAAGGGCCGGGGTATATGACCTCCCTTCCCCTGAATGAGGCCTTAAAAACCTCGCAATTACCCCTACAACCGTCTATGCATCTGGAACAGATTCCGGAACTCGGTGAAACGTTTTTTGACCGATTAAACGTCCTTGTCGCATCATTTGCATTTGGCCTTTGTAGATTCATATCTTTACTCCTTCTTTTTGACTTTCCACGCAACTTTCCAATAAAAAAGGCGTTCCGAAAACCCGCCTGGGTTTTAAGAACGCCTATGTTCCTTTTGCCGTATCTGTGCACATGCGCCGTGCACGCAATATAAATATAGCCCTATCTATCTATACTATAAATAAGTAAAAAAAGCGCGGGTTTGGTAACCCTTATTTCTTAGTAATCTTGCAATTGCGCGCTTTTTGTGCTTTATGACCATGACATGCGAAATATTAAGCTTCTTTCCGATCTCCCTTATCGTATGACCGGCGAGCATAAACGTGAAAATCTTGTTTTCCCTCTCATTGCTGATGCACCTGATATCGCGTAAGGCCGCTTGTTCATCCACGATACTCTCAAGCGGCCGCCTCCTATCCGGCAAAATCTCTTTTAAAGTATCCCCATCTTCGTTAACAGGTTCATCAAGGCTTACAACATTCGCCTTAACTCTCTCTTTTCTGAGATAGTTACGTATGTGGAACTCGCAACCTTTTATGATGTAAGCGTCGTTTATGTCCTCTGGTACGCCATAACGATAGTTGTTCCACAGGGATAAGCACATCTCCTGATAGATATCGGTATGATCAAAAAACCTGGCATTCCTGCGGTATGCCGCCAGTCTTTTGGCCATTTTCCGCAATCTGGGTGATACCCTTGAAAACATTATCGCAAAATCCATTTTTATCACCGTCGCTCCAGACAAAAAAAGACGTTTTCTGCTTTAGTCAGCAAAACGTCTTTGTTTTAATAATAAAAAAGTCCTTTCCACCACACTTTCTTGGACGGAAAGGATTTCGTTATCCCGTTTTTCTATCGTTGAAGGGAAGGGTCAGTATACAGAAAATAAAAAAGCGCTCCTTTTAAAGAACGCTTCCTCGCCTCTTCCTAATTAAAGCACAAACCTTGTGCTCTATTCATATAAATTATATCACAATATACGACCGGTGTCAAGTCTTATGTTGTGTCCCGATTTCTTTTTCAGGTCCTCGCTTAATATAATCGCCTCTGAGACCTCCTTCATGCTCCTGCGATTATCCATGCTGTATTTTCTGATCTGGTTATAGGCATCTTCTTCCGTCAAGTTCTGCGTTTTCATTAAAATGCCTTTTGCTCTTTCGATACTTTTTCTCGCATCCAGTTCTTCCTGGATAACCTTTGTCTTAACCAAAAGTTCCGTGTTCTCGATAGCTACCGCTGCCTGGTTGGCTACGGTACTCAGAAGTTCTATATCGCTTTTGGTGAATTTGTAATGGGCCGTGGTATAGCAATTAATGACCCCGACCACCCTCTTTTTTACCATCATCGGAACGCTTAGCATGGAGACCAGGCCTTCTTTAGTCGCTAACTTTTTCTCCTTATATCTAGGGTCTCTGGAGACATCCAAAATGACGATCGGTTTTTTCTCCTTTGCGACCAGGCCCACGATACCTTCGCCTACTTTAAGATTCCTCTCCTTCAGATATTCTTCGCTCATCGACTGAGTAGCCCTTATCCTCAGCCGTTGACTTTTTTCATCCAAAAGCCATAGTGAACATATCTTTGCCTCCATAACATTGGCTGTAAGGGTGACGATAAGCTTAAGAACGTCCTCAAGGTAGAGTTCGGAAGTTATGGCCTTGCTTATCTTGTTCAATGTTTCGATATAACTTTTATAGGATGATTTCTTCATTTAATATATATGGTTCTTAAAAGAATCCTACACCAGACCCTGATCTATCATTGAGTCGGCAACTTTTACAAAACCGCCGATATTTGCGCCTTTAACATAGTTGACGCGATCTCCCTCTTTGCC
>MHFD01000028.1:1064-10302 GCA_001804045.1 Omnitrophica bacterium RBG_13_46_9 | reverse complement strand
TCATAATATTGTGAAGGCGCCTATCCACCTCTTCCCTTGTCCAGGACAACCGTTCGCTATTCTGCGACATTTCAAGACCTGAGACCGCTACTCCGCCCGCATTGGCGGCCTTACCGGGCCCGTATAGGATCTTGGCCTGCTGAAAGACCTTGATAGCTTCCGGCGTAGAAGGCATATTGGCGCCCTCCGCAACGCAAATACATCCGTTCTTTACCAGCTCTTTGGCGTCGCTTCCGCTTATTTCATTCTGCGTGGCAGAAGGAAATGCGATATCGCACTTCACGCCCCACGGCTGATGATCGTCGACATATTTACAGTCGAATTTCTTAGCGTATTCTTTGACCCGGCCGCGCCTGACATTTTTAAGCTCCATTAGAAACGCCAGTTTTTTCGCGTTTATACCTTTTTCGTCATAGATATATCCGTTCGAATCGGAGAAAGTCACGGCCTTGGCCCCCAATTCGATCACTTTTTCCGCGGTGTACTGGGCAACGTTTCCCGATCCGGAAATCGCGCAGACCTTGCTCTTAATGGAGTCCCCTTTTGCTTTTAACATCTCTTCGGCGAAATAAACACAGCCGTAACCGGTTGCTTCCGGCCTAATCAGGCTCCCGCCCCAATTAAGCCCTTTACCGGTGAGGACACCCGTAAACTCATTTCGAAGTCTTTTGTACTGTCCGAAGAGATATCCTATCTCGCGCCCGCCCACACCTATATCCCCGGCAGGCACATCCGTATCGGGCCCTATGTGCCTTGAAAGCTCCGTCATAAAACTCTGGCAGAACCTCATGACTTCATTGTCGGATTTCCCTTTCGGGTCAAAATCCGAACCGCCTTTACCTCCGCCCATAGGAAGAGTGGTGAGGCTATTCTTGAAGACCTGCTCAAAAGCCAAAAATTTTAAAATCCCCAAATTAACAGTTGGATGAAAACGTAACCCGCCCTTGTACGGACCTATGGCGCTGTTCATCTCGATGCGATATCCCCTATTGACATGTATCTCTCCCGAATCTGCCAGCCAGGGAACGCGGAACATTATCACCCTTTCGGGTTCGACTATTCTTTCCAAGATCTTCGCTTCCAGATATTTCGGGTTTTTCTCCAGGAACGGCATTATAGACTCAACGACCTCGCTTACCGCCTGATGGAATTCGTTTTCACCCGGATTTTTCTCTGTGACTTTTTTCATAAATTCTTCGATTTTTTTTGACATACGATACATTACTCCTATCTTGCTTTTTTTAATACTTACTATAATATAGCCAAATATTTTTTTAGTTCGTGTTCCGTGACCTGCTTTCTATATTCATCCCACTCGTCCTTCTTGTTGCGGATGAAGTATTCAAATACCTTGTCGCCGAGAGCCTTTCTTACCAGGGCGCTCTTTTCGGTTATCTTTATCGCTTCGAATAGATCATCGGGCAGCGATTCTATGCCGGCTTTTTTCCTTTCCGATTCCGACATTTCGTATATATTATCCGTTACCTCTGACGGCAATGAATATCTATTTTTTACACCCTCAAGGCCCGCGGCAAGCATTACGGAAAACGCCAGATAAGGGTTGCAAGCCGGATCCGGATTGCGCAATTCAATCCTTGTCGCTTTTTCCTTCCCTGGCTTATACATAGGGACCCTTACCAGCGCTGACCTGTTCCTCTGGGCCCACGAAACATATACGGGCGCCTCATAACCCGGCACTAACCTTTTGTATGAATTCACCCATTGGCAGCAAACCGAGCATATTTCTCTTGCGTGTTTTAAAAGGCCTGCAATAAAATATTTTGCCGTTTTTGAAAGATGTATTTTATCTTTTGGGTCAAAAAAGGCGTTTTTGCTGCCTTTAGACAATGACATATGCGTATGCATGCCGCTTCCGTTTATGCCATACACCGGTTTCGGCATAAATGTGGCGTAAAGATTATTGTTCATAGCCACTTCTTTTACTACCATACGGTATGTCATAACATTATCTGCCATAGTAAGGGCATCCTTGTAACGCAGGTCAATCTCATGCTGGGAACTGGCCACCTCATGATGCCAGTATTCGACCTCTATCCCCATCTTCTCCAGCATAAGGACTGTTTTTCGCCTTAAATCCTGGCCTATGTCCATCGGGGTAAGGTCAAAATACCCGCCCTTATCCAAAATCTCGGTACCGCCGGTATTGCGAAAATAAAAATACTCAAGTTCCGGGCCCACGTTAAAGACAAAACCATTCTTTTTGATTTCCTCGAGATTTCTCTTTAAAACATATCTCGGGTCTCCCGAGAAAGGGGTGCCGTCGGTCTCCAGAACGTCGCAAAACATCCTTGCGACAGGTCTATCTTCTTTTATCCAAGGCAGAATCTGAAATGTGTTAGGGTCCGGCTTTACCACCATATCGGATTCTTCTATGCGTGAAAACCCTTCTATGGACGAGCCGTCAAACCCCATTCCTTCCCTCAAGGCGCCCGATAGTTCTTCAACGGGTATGTCAAAACTCTTTAAAAAACCCAAGACATCCGTAAACCAAAGGCGGATAAACCCGATCTTCCTATTTTTTACAATTTTCAATACATCTTTTTTTGTCATTTTTAGCCTCCGAATTTAGGTGTATTATAACAGACTGGGGCTTCTTTTTCAAACAAATGTATTTTTTGGTCGGTATCTAAAAGTACGCAACCTGACTATAATAATTGCTTTAAAGTATGCGCAAAAAGGTCTATCGCGACTTAGAGAGATATTCGATTATTGCCGCCGATGCTTTCTTCGCCATACCCATGGCCTCAATAACCGTTCCTTCTCCTCCCACAATATCTCCTCCGGCATATACGCCCTTAATAGAGGTCTCCATGGTAGCGGGGTTGACTATGATATCGCCGTATTTATCCAGCTTTAATCCCGGCGTGACACCGGTAAGGATCCTGTTCGCGTTAAGTCCTACGGCAATTATGGCTAAATCGCAAGTTTTTTCGAACTCGCTTCCCTTTATCGGAACAGGCCTTCTCCTTCCGCTAAAGTCCGGTTCCCCTAATTCGCATCTTAAGCACCTTATTTTATCCACATAGCCATCATTTTTACCCGTAAACCCCGATGGCGCGACCAAAAATTCGAATCTTATCCCTTCCTCTCTGGCGTGTTCTATTTCCAGCCTTCTGGCGGGCATCTCCTTCTCCGTGCGCCTGTAATACACGGTGACATTCGGCTTGATATTATTGATATTTTGAAGCCTCAATGCCACCCTTGCGGCGTCCATCGCGGTGTTTCCGCCGCCTATGACTATTATATCTTTACCTATATTTACAGGCGTGTGGTATTCGGGAAACCTGTAAGCCCCCATTAAGTTGACCCTAGTTAAAAACTCATTTGCTGAATATATGTTGCATAAATTTTCCCCGGGAACGCCTAAAAAAGACGGCGCGCCTGCGCCCAAGCCTAAAAATACCGCGGAAAAACCTTCGGCGAAAAGCTCATCTAGAGACTTGGTTTTGCCTATAATCATATTCGGGGCATTTTCCACTCCCAGCCTTTCCAGATAATTTATTTCAAAATCCAATACATCACGGGGCAACCTGAAAGACGGGATACCGTATCGCAGAACGCCCCCCGGCCTATGAAGGCCTTCAAAAATAACGACTTTTAGGCCCTGTCTGGCCAATTCCCCCGCACAACATAGCCCGGCTGGCCCTGATCCTACTACCGCTACTCTGGTTCCGGATAGCCTGGCGTTTGTTTCAATGGGGATCGCCAAATCGTGTTTCACCCCAAAATCTCCTACGAATCTCTCCAAAAAATGGATATTGATCGCCTTTTCCGAAGCGAAGGGGGAATCTTTTTTTGTAAAAACGCAGGTCTTGCGGCATTGATATTCTGCCGGACAGACCCTGCCACAAATTGAGGGGAAATCGTTCTTCTTCCTGATGGTGAAATAGGCCTCTTTATAATCCTTCTCCGCGACCTGAAGGATGAATCTCTTAATATCTATCGCTACGGGGCACCCGGCAATACAGGTCGGGTTCTTGCACTGAAGACATCTCTTTGCCTCCTCGATCGCTTCTTCCTCGCTGTATCCTAAGACAACCTCTCTAAAACCCTTTATTCGCTCTGAGGATTCCGCTTCTTTGATTTTTACCGGTTGTTTTTTCATAATAACTCAAACTATGTGATTGCTTCGCCCACTTGGGGCTCGCAATAAATTCGACCATACAACTTAGATTTCCGCCTCCGGCGGAAATCTAAGTTGTGTTCTCATTTAATTTGCAGATATGCCGTTCCTGCTTTTCGTAAATCTTGCTTCTTTTCTCCAGCTCTTCCCAGTCCACCTTGTGGCCGTCAAATTCCGGCCCGTCAATACAGCTGAATTTGACCTCATTTTCTATCGTAACCCTGCAGCATCCGCACATACCGGTAGCATCCACCATCAGCGCATTCAAAGAAACGACTGTATTTATACTAAACCCTTTGCTTATTGCGGAAACCTTCTTCATCATGGGGATAGGCCCGACCGCGTAAATCAGGCCATAGCCCATATCCCGCGTACCACGGTCTAATATCTCTTTCAGGACCTCCGTAGTAAATCCTTTCTTCCCGGAAGAGCCGTCATCCGTGGCGATATGCAGCTCGTCAGATACCGTTTTTAACTCGTTCTCTAAAATCAGAAGCTCTTTTGTCCGCGCGCCTATAACGGTAATCACGTAATTTTCCGCTTCTTTCAGCGCCTTGGCTACGGGATAGATTTCGGCTATGCCGACACCTCCGCCGATTAAAATCACTCCGCCGTATTTTTTTATATCTGTGGGATGCCCCAAGGGTCCTGTAAGCGCGTATAAGAAGCTGTCTCTTTCCAGTTTTCCCAAAAGCCTGGTAGTAAATCCCAGCTCCTGGAAAATCAGCGTAATAGTCCCTGAGGCCTCGTCTTTCTCGACAATGGTCAAAGGGATCCTTTCACCCTCCCCCTTTACCATCAAAACAACGAATTGCCCTGCTTTTGCCTTCTTCGCTATGGCGGGGGCATAAACCTCGATTCGTATAACCTTTGTATCCTCTGTGCTTGCCAAAATGACCTTTTTTGTTATCTTCATTTTTTAAGCGCTCTCAATAAATTTCTTAACCGTCTCGGCTATGGCAAGACAGCTTGTCAACCCGGGGGACTCAATGCCTATCAGGTCCACAAAATTCGGGAAACCGTTCTTCCCTTCGTCCTGAATCACAAAATCCCTGAACCCATCTTCTTCGCTTTGCAACTTAGGCCTGACGCCGGCCGTATCCGGAATCAAATCATCCTTCTCTAAAGAGGGTAAAAATTTTGAAACAGAACTAAGAAACGCGTATTTTTCTTTCTCTTCTATGTCATAATTTATTTCCTTTACATATTTAGCGTCCGGCCCAAGTCTAATTCCGCCCCCCAAATCCGGCGTAAGGTGGATCCCGAGATCTATTTCGGTCGGAGGCGGATAGACAAGATGTTTTATGCGGAACTTATCGGGGTTCCTCATCCTGAAGTATTGCCCTTTGCAGTAATGAATCCTGTAACAGAGTTTTTCAGGGTCCATGCCTGCAAACTCCGCGATCTTATCGGACTCTAATCCCGCGCAGTTAATAACGGCGCGGCTTTGGAAAGAAAATGAATCGCCGCCCGGTTCATTAACTGTTATCTCATAAAAAGAGCGTTCTTTTTTGATACCGATTACCTCAACGGAAAACGCGAAATCCACATTTCTCTCTTTTGATGCTTGAAAAAAGAATTTCATTAAACTATGTGTATCCACAATACCCGTATCCGGCGTAAAGATGGCTGATTCCGCCTCGATATCCGGCTCCAATGTTTTTATCTCTTTTCTGCTTAAAAACCTTAAATCCCCTATGCCGCACCCGACGGCATTATCATAAATACCGCCGAGCCTGTCTATCCCTTCCCTGTCATAAGCTATGATAAGTTTGCCAAGCTTTCGGTAAGGAATATTATATCTGGAACATAAGCCGTACAAAAGGCTCTTTCCGCGGATACAGGTTTCGGACTTAAGAGAACCTTTAGGGTAATAAATACCGGCGTGTATTACTTCCGAATTCCTAGAACTTGTCTCTTGCCCGAAAGAGGGGTTTTTCTCAAGTACGACTATTTCTTTGCCAAAATTTGAAAGTACGTAAGAAACCGCCAGGCCAATCACCCCTGCGCCGATAATCGTTATGTCAACCTCTTCCATGTTTTACTTATATATCGTTAAATTCGAAATTCGTAATTCGTATATGAATTACGCGTTTTATGTTGCATAGGTTGCAAAGGTTTCATAGGTTGCAGATGTTGCTCTCTTTACGTTATGCAACCTCTGCAACCTTTAGCAACTTCTGCAACATTTGCAACTTCTCATGTAGTTAGCACTTCGATACGTGCTATACCGAATCGTCCTTCGTCCTTTCGTCCATCGTCCGTCGTAACGAGCAAATAGTTAGCTGCGAACTATCGAGTCAATGAATTTCAATAAGTTTCAATGAGTATCCATGAGTTTCATTTCTTCGTCATTGCGAGGCACCGTATGTTTTAATTACGCGCCGAAGCAATCTCCTTCGTTTGAGATTGCCACGCTCCGCTTACCTAAAACAAGGTCGCTCGCAATGACACGAGTTCGAAACGCCCCACGTCCTTCGTAACGAGCAAATAGTCAAGCTAGAACCCCTCCCAGTGTATCACATCCTTAAGCTTGCGGCTTTTCGCCTGCCTTGTTTCTCCTCTAGGCCAGCCCAGGGATATCAAGCTTACTAGTTTCAAATCTGAAGGCGCCCCAAGAATCCCTGAAACTTCGCCTACGTAGGGCTTCTTATCTCCGGCTACCCAGCATGCCCCCAGGCCAATGTCCGCCGCGGCAAGTAAAATATTTTCTGTGGCGGCCGAGCCGTCTTCAAGGTAGTACTTGGTATCCTTGCAGAATACGGCAATACACGAAGAGGAATCTTTTATGAAATCACCGGAGTTTGCGGTCTCCCCGAGCTTCTTTAAGATTTCCCTGTTAGTTACAACAACAAATTCCCATGGCTCTAACGCCCTGGCTGTAGGCGCGCGCCTGCCGGCATCAACCAGCTTCTCCAATATGGATCTGGCGATCGGCTTAGCCTGATAAGCCCTCACACTGGATCTTTTGGATATACATTCAAATGTGTCCATAAATAATGATGCCTGGACTTCCTCCTTAGGCGGAAAATTTGCATCGATATGCTTTTAAGCAGTACCACCCCCGGTTGCGGAACCGTCAGACTTGTCTTTATCGTCAGTAAATATCCTCATTAGCCTGTCCGTATGGAACTTCTGATAAAACCTCCACAGGATAAAATAGGAACAAGGGTATAACCTGTTCGCCATGGAATCCATGATCAAATGCGAGATGTGCCCTAGGGTAATGGCTAAGAGGTAAATGTTTTTCGTATAAATTGTCGCCGCTAAAAGCAGGATCGACAGTTCGCCCGTGTGCAATATAAGGAATAATCTTTTGAATGTGCGGCCTTTTCCAGTTCTACCTGTCTGCTCGGAAACGATGTATACATTTTTAAAATTGAAATCTTTCCATCCAAAATGGATTATATATTCAAGCGCGTGATCTATGTCTGCTATTATCCCGGAGATGAAACATAAAATGCTCGCATATACGGACCTTGTAAATAACCAAAACCCCGTCCCGATTACAAACGATACTATTATATGTCTTGATGGTTTCATATTTCCAGACACAGATTGTCACAGATAAAAAGATGTATAAACAATCGAGAGATGGGCGCAGATAATGAAATCTGCAATCGCCCGTCCGCCATCCGTGATCATCTGTCTTAAATCCGTGATCATCTGTGTTTAAAGGGACATATTCAATATTTCAACGATGTCCTTTCCGGATAATTTCTTAAAAGTGCCTATTTCACCCAGAGACTCAATGGTATTTTTCGCCATATCCCCAAAATGTTCGCCTGTTATCCCGACCTCGCTTAACCTTGAAGGCAACCCCAATGAACTAAAAAAGTCTCTTGTTTTGTCGATAGCTGCGCGCGCGATTTCTGTTTCTCTTTTTTTCTTCTCGATTCCCCATACATTTACGCCATACTCGACGAATTTATTTAAAGTCCCTTTATTTAAAACACTCTTCATCCAGTTCGGGACTATGATGGCCAGACCTGCGCCGTGACTGATATCATATACGGCGCTCACCTCATGCTCTATTGCGTGTGATGCCCAGTCGCCGCACTTGCCTTCGCCCAGTAAACCGTTTAACGCAAGGCTACCCGCCCATAGTATATTGGCTCTTGCCTCATAGCCGCGCGGTTTTTTGCATACAACCGGGCCATAGTGAATACATACTTTCAAAAGCGCCTCGGCGATCCTGTCCTGCACAGCCGCGGAAGGCGGCTGGCTGAAATATTCTTCGAACACGTGGGACATTATATCAGCTACGCCCGCGGCGGTATGGTATTTATTTACGCTGTATGTGTACTCCGGATCCAATATCGAAAACACCGGTTTTACCGAATTGGAGCTAAACGCGAGTTTCCGCCGGGTATCCTCTTTGGTAATAACGGCGTGCCTGTTCATTTCGGAACCTGTGGCAGCGAGGGTAAGGACAGTACCTACCGGTAATGCATCGGTACACGCTACGCCTTTCGTAAAAAAGTCCCACACATCGCCTTCATATCTTACGCCTGCGGCTATCGCCTTCGAAGCATCAATGACACTGCCCCCGCCAACAGCCAATATAAAACCCACCTTTTCTTTTCTGCAGATTTCGATTCCTTCATAAACGCTTTTGAGGCGCGGGTTGGGCTTGACGCCGGAGAGTTCGACAAAAGAAACTTCCGCCTTTTTGACCTCTCTTACCACATCGTCAAATATGCCGTATTTCTTAACGCTTTCCCGGCCGATCACAATCAATATCTTTTTAGCGCGTTTTCCAAGCTCCTGCCCAAGCGCCTTTATCTGGCCCTTGCCGAAATATATGATAGTCGGTATATTGAAAGTGAAGTTAAACATATTTTTCCTACTCTAAAATAATATCGTCAAGCTTTCGCTTCGGAACATGATGCCCTGTCTGTGCATCATGCCAGTATCTAATATCCCCGTTATTTTTGGCTGTCTCGATAACTACCTTTTCTTTAGGTTTGCCCAGAGCAAGAACAAGAAGTATATCATAACGGAGCGGAATCTCAAGCATTTTCCTCAAACCTTCTCTGTCGATTGAGCCTATCATGCACCCTCCAAGACCCAACTCCCTGGCGCCTAACAGAA
>MHFD01000028.1:0-1010 GCA_001804045.1 Omnitrophica bacterium RBG_13_46_9 | reverse complement strand
CGCCCAGAATTATTATATAAGCGGATGGTCTCTCTCCGTCCGAAGGGCCAGGCCATCCTTCAAGATAAGCGGCCCATTTAAGGTAAGGGAATATCAGGGCGTTTTTCCTGGGTTGGCAAGAAAGCATATATTTAAGAGGCTGCAGATTAGCGGCTGACGGAGATAACCTTGCGAGGTCGACAAGTTCTTTCAGGGTATTTTTCTCGATCACAAACTCCTGAAAAAACCGCCGGCAGCTTCTATTTTTCGATATTAAATCCCGAATCATTCTTCAGCTATCAGCCATCAGCTATCAGCCATCAGCTGCTGAAAGCTGAAGACTGAAAGCTGAAAGTTGTTTACTCACGCATCATTAATTACCCAACACGTATTCGAATATAAGAGGCGCTACGATACTTGCGTCTGATTCTATGACAAATTTCGGCGTCTCAAGACCAAGCTTTTCCCATGTAATCTTCTCATTTGGCACAGCGCCGCTATAGCTTCCGTAAGATGTGGTGCTATCGCTGATCTGACAGAAATATCCCCAAAGGGGGCAGTTGATCTTCATATCCTGTCTTATAAGAGGGACAACGCATATCGCAAAATCTCCGGCGATACCTCCGCCTATCTGGAAGAACCCTATCGAAGACTCTTTTGAGTTTTTAAGATACCAGTCGATCAGGTAATCCATTTGTTCCAAGCCGTTTTTTATAAAACTGAAATTTTTAAAGCTCCCTGCCCTGGCCCCAGCAACCAATACATTGCCTAAAGTGGAGTCTTCCCACCCGGGAGTAAAAATAGGCAGGTCTTTTTCACAGGCAGCGACAACCCAGCTGTCTTTAGGGTCGATTTCATGATATTCTTCTAATCCGCCGCTACGTATAAGCTGGTAAATAAATTCATATGGAAAATAGCTTTTCCCCGCAACTTCGGCTTTCTTCCAGAGAGGATATAGCTTTGTCTCCAATTTCCTTATCGCTTCCTCTTCAGGTATGCAGATATCTGTAACCCTGTTTAAATGCTTATTC
>MHFD01000027.1:74729-78408 GCA_001804045.1 Omnitrophica bacterium RBG_13_46_9 | reverse complement strand
ACATTGCGGATTTTTTTTATTCGCGGTGTATTCGGCAGGCAATATCGATTCCATGCTTGCCAAATACACCGCGAATAAAAAAATCCGCAATGTGGATGACTATTCACCGGGAGGGCGGGTTCTTCTGAGGCCCGAAAGGGCAAGTATTATATATACGAATAAGTTGCAGGAGGCGTTTAAGGGCGTCCCGGTTGTCCTCGGCGGCATAGAGGCGAGCATGAGAAGGCTCACTCACTACGATTACTGGTCGGACAAGGTGAGGCGCTCACTCCTTATGGATTCAAAAGCCGACATACTTGTTTATGGAATGGGCGAGAAACAGATTTTAGAGATAGCTCATCGCCTAAAAGACTCAAGCAGCATAACTGGCCTAGAAAATATCCGCGGCACAATCATTGCTCAAAGGTCATTGGCTGGCCTTAAGAATTATGTTTTAATTCCTTCTCTTGAGGAAATAATCCAAGATAAGGATGCATTTAATGCCGCTTTTAAGACTATTTATTCTGAATCTGATCCGATTTCTGGCAAGGCGGTTGCTCAAAAGTGTGGCGACAGATTCCTCGTGCAGTATCCACCGGCGCAACCCATTACCACGGAAGAAATGGACAGGATATATGCCCTACCTTATATGCGAAATTGGCATCCTGCATATGATAAAGACGGTGGCGTCCCAGGATTTGAGACGGTAAGAAATTCGATTACTTCCCATCGTGGATGCTTAGGCGGATGCAGCTTTTGCTCTTTGCATCTGCATCAAGGCAGAATTATACAGAGCCGCAGTATTGAGTCGATAGCCAGAGAAATAGCCGCAATCGCCGAAGATAGAAAATTTAGAGGTACGATTACCGACATCGGCGGCCCGACGGCAAATATGTATATGGCACTATGCCCTTCATGGGAAAAAACAGGCGCGTGCCGTAACAAGCGATGCCTTGTGCCTGAAAAATGCAAAAACCTTACCTTAGGCTACAAGCATTCAATCCGCCTCTGGAGTGAGTTAAAAAAGATACCTAGAGTAAAACATGTATTTGTTGGAAGCGGTGTGCGCTACGATTTATTAATTGATCGTTATTCGGATAGATATTTGCATGAATTGTGCGTCTCTCACATAAGCGGACAGCTGAAAGTTGCTCCGGAACACTGCACCGGTTCGGTCCTGGAACTTATGAACAAGCCTCAATTTAAGATATATGAAAAATTTATCGACAGGTTTGAAACAGTTAATAAGCGGTTAGGCAAGAAGCAGTACCTCGTGAATTATTTTATCGCAGGCCATCCGGGAACGCACTTGGAAGATGCCCTTGAGCTCGCGGTATATCTGGCAAAGAACCATATTCATCCTGAGCAGGTTCAGGACTATATCCCTTTACCCATGACTTTGTCAGGCTCCATGTATTACACTGAGAAAAATCCGTTTACCGATAAAAATTTGTATGTAGCTAAGACCCAGAGCGAGAGGGCAATGCAAAGGGCGCTATTACAATACAAGAATCCGCAGAACAGAAAGCATATACTTCGAGCCCTTAAGATACTCCACAAAGAGAGCTTGAAAAAGCTCTTTTGCGTATAAGTAAGGCTTGAGGTTCTTAGATTTTGATATATAATGATTATATACCTGTTTCTTAATTGGAGCGCATAGTTATGGCAAAGTAAGATTTTTTTAGGAATTAGTAAGATATGAAAAATGAAGATGTTTTATGATAATAGGAAATACGTCAAAGAATTGAGAAAAAGTAGATGTTATGTCTAATAAGTTAAAACCGCTTATAATAGGGGATTTAGAGATAAAAATACCGATCATTCAAGGCGGTATGGGAGTTAAGGTATCTACGGCTTCTTTGGCCAGCGCAGTCACGAATTGTGGTGGAGCGGGAACCATAGCCAGCGTAGGCCTTGCTTATGGCGTAGATGAAACAGATTTGAATTTTGTCAAGGTCTCAAGAGAAGCGCTCCAAAGAGAAATACATCAGGCCAAGAAATTGACTCAAGGGGTTATAGGCGTAAACGTAATGGTGGCCTTGAGTAACTATGAAGATTTGGTGCGGACTGCTGCAAAAGAGAAGGCGGATTTCATTATTTCGGGAGCTGGTTTGCCTTTAAGTTTACCGGAATATACCAAAGAAACCTCAGCAAAACTTATACCCATCGTTTCATCAGCAAGGGCAGCAGAAATCATATTGAAAACATGGAAGAGGCGTTATAATCGTTTACCGGATGCTATTATCGTGGAAGGTCCGATGGCAGGTGGGCACTTAGGATTTAAACTTGAAGATCTGAAACAACATAAAGCCGATAGCCTGGAAAAGCTAATGGTAGATGTTTTAAGAATAGCCGAAGGGTATAAAGGCGGACAGGACGTAAATATTCCAATAATAGCGGCAGGAGGGATATTTGACGGAAAAGATGTTGCAAAATTCCTTAAATTGGGCGCAAGAGGGGTTCAAATGGCGACCAGATTTGTTGCCACTTTTGAGTGTTCCGTTCCAGATAAATTTAAAGAATTATATATTGCAGCCAAAGAAGAAGACGTCGTTATCATTGATAGTCCTGTTGGCATGCCGGGAAGAGCGATAAAGACCGAGTTTATTGATAGAGTAATGCATGGTGAAAAAATACCATTTACATGCAGTTATCGGTGCCTTAGAAGCTGTGATCCTAAAACTGTTCCATATTGCATAGCCAGGGCATTATGCAACGCTGTGATTGGTGACCTGGATAATGCGGTTATATTTGCAGGTAGCAACGTTGCAAGGGTAAAAAAGATTGTATCAGTAAAAGAGCTAATGGACGATATCGTTAATGAGGCGATCGAGGAGTTAAGTAAGATATAAGAATATTAGTTAAAAGTGACTGAGAATAAAATGTATTAAATTTGTACCGTCTGCAATTCTAAATTCAACCTGTATCCAAGATTGAGCTTAATCCTGCTCCCAATCTTTCCGCCTCCTCTGTATAACAAAAACCTATAAATTCATCTAGAAACCCCGAACCAGAACTCGCTTCGCTCGTTCGGTTCGGGGCAAGAGTTCTATTATCGTCAACCAAGGGGAGCCAAAAAACGAAACCTCATCGATGTAAAAGTCGGTGGGGTTTCGTTTTCCATAGGGGAAACCTAAGGTTTCCCCTTCATGGCGTTCGCTTATATGTGCATTAGCCTTAGATGCTCACTGTCACCCCTTCCGTAACTGTATCGACTAATATAAACATATGCCCTTTGCTTAAGAGAAGGGGAAATTCTCCCCTTCTCTTAATAATCTTAACCCCTCTATAGTTGTGTCCCTCCGGGACATCGTGGTTTCGTTTTTTGGCGAAGGGCGCCGAGTCCTCTCGGGGGAGCTAATTCCATAACGCCTTGCAAGTAATAAGTTGCAAGGCGTTATTATTTTTGCAGTTTTATGGTATACTTGGAAGTAAATAAATAAAGAGAGAATATGGAGAAGAAAAGGTCTGTCGCCGTAATGATGATTTCAATATTTATAGTTCTTGTCAACCTACCCTTCTTATTATTTCCAACGTTTATAAATTCACTCGTTCTAGAGGCAAGGGGCATTTTGATGAAAAATGTTGTACAATCTTTTTTTGGGTTTAATTTTTTTCTTTCAGAGGCGTGTAATCATATGTTTCTTACAAGGTGCATATCGCTGGGGCTTATTATATTGGCAGTCTTTCTGTTTCGATT
>MHFD01000027.1:67871-74660 GCA_001804045.1 Omnitrophica bacterium RBG_13_46_9 | reverse complement strand
TATCGGTGGAGCGGAACCCTGAACCGAAAGCCATTCATCCGCGCCCTTACAGGCGTGGCTTTCTGGTTCATGGGTAAACGCATGAATAATAAACATCTAATCAAATTAACAAAATCGGAATTGATTAAAACGTTGATTTTTTCTTTCCTTTTGGCGCTGATATTTATCTACAGTTTTTATAAGAGCACAACGACTATAAGAAATAACTCAATGTTACTGATTATTTGCACGGCAATAGGCCTTGTTATTCTATTTTTGTCGATATATACCGGAATTAAAATAGGCCTTAAGAATCGCAAACGAATCACGGTCTCTTTAGAGAAAAATGAGAAATACAAACTAATATGGGCTTTTGGCATATTAGCTATGTTGTTCGGCGCTTTTTTAAATACAAATGCGATATTTAAAATCGCCTGGTTACTTGGTGGGTTCGGTTTAACGCTTGTAAAAAAATGGGGTTTTTATACATTTATCACGCTGGCTATCATATATTCCCTCTTGATAGTCGTAGATTTATTATCCGGAAACAGTTTTCATTTGCTCGGGCAGATTTTATCTGATAAGGCAATTGGCTCAAATTTTGCCATAGGGTTGGTTATTTTGATACGAGGCCTGACGTTGGCATTTTGTATATCAGGTATTTATTACCTTACCCGACCCAAAGTAAAAAAACAGTTTAAGTAACCATAACTAACTCTTGATATAGCTTTTCCGCCTCCTCCATCATACACCAGTAGACAGTATGCAGGGACGGTTCTTTCTAACCTCTTATTAAATCGCAAGTTACGAATTAATTCCTGCCTATTTATCTAAGTCAATCAAATGTTTTTTAAAAAATAATGCAGCAAATCGCTTCTTCTGTTGTCTTATAGAATAGAACAACAGAAAAAGGAGGCGCTGCCATGCCACGATGCAGACGGATAAAAGCAGATGACGTTGTCTACCATATTGTTACCCGGGGTAACAACAAGATGAGGGCCTTTCATGACGATAAAGATTATCATGCATACTATGATATTCTCCGGAAATACAGGAAAGAGGTCCCGTTCGAACTGTACCATTTTTGCATAATGCGTAACCATCCACATCTTTTACTCAAGCCAAATTGCGATATCTCACGGCTGATGCACAAGGTCAATCTTTCATATGCGCAATACTACAAAGCACGGTATGGACACGTCGGTCACTTCTGGCAGGACAGATTCAAAAGCTACATCGTCTCCCAGGATACGTACCTGCTGCGATGCGCTCGTTATATCGAAACGAATCCCCTGCGAACAGTCGCAAAGATCCCTCCAGAAGCGTATCCATATTCAAGTTATCGGTATTATGCATATGGAGAAGAATGTGATATAATAACTGAGGATCCGCTCTATGCTACATTTGGTGCTACACCAGAAGAAAAGAGAGCAGCCTATAGAGTATTTATTAAAGAAAGTGAAACTGACACAGACCTTATCGACCCAAAATCCCAGTTCATAGCATCACAGGAATACATACATAGTTTATTTGATAGGCTAAGAGACTTCAAGAGGTTAAAGCGCAGAAGAGGGCGACCGCGAAAAATATGGCAGAATTAATCCATAACTTCATGTAAATAAAGAAGATGGGCAGAACCGTCCCCATATCATTAGTTCTACTATTCCTTTTCCTTCTCAATCTGTTCGCCGGGTTATTTTTTATTAATGAAGGCCTTTTTCACCACGACAGCGTTCTCCTTGCAAAAGCCGTCGAAGATACCTATGCCACCGGCCAACTCCAGCCGGAAGCGCGGGGTAGATACGGCGCCGTTATTGTAAACAACATCATACATTTTCCGTTTTTCCTTCTCGGCCACAACGCCGATTTCACTACGAGATTCTCGAGCGTCCTTTTTCATTCGCTGTCCATCTGTACACTTTTTTTGTTCGCATACGAGCTTTTGGGCAGTATCATGACGGCTTTTTTCAGCGGTATTCTTCTATCATTTACGCCATTTTACTTCTCGCCCAATACATGGGGCAAGGAACACGGTCTATATATCACATTTATCCTTCTTTCGTTCTATTTTTTATACCGCGGGACAGATAAGAATAATATTTTATCTGTTGGACTCTCGAGCTTTCTGGCCGCTTTCTCGGTTTCCATAAAGGAGTCTGCTCTTGCCGTATTACCTCTATATTTTCTATTGTATTTGCGTCCGAAGTTTACGACCCGCCCGTTCCGGATAGTGATTAAAAAAGAGAGGTTCGATCCGAAAACCCTAGCCTGCCTCATCCTGCCGATGGCCGCGGTGTTGGGTGTGCTATATTTTACTTATCTCAAAGGAGAATTCTACCGTGAAATAGTGCTTCGCGACAATACGACAGCTTTATTCATGGGGCCGTTTTCCAAGATGCTTAAGGTGGCATTCAAAGATTTACGCATAGGCGTCCCGCCGGTAATATTTCTTTTCTTCGGGCTCGGCATAATAAGAATGTTTTTGCAGAAGAAAACCTTCGCGCCATTATTCCTTCTTGCTTGGTTAGCACTCATATTTTATTTCGGCAACATAGAGACGTTCGTCCTGCGGTATCTAGATATAGTAATGATACCTGTTTACATCGGTACCGCGTATTTCCTGTCGTGGCTGCATGATAAGGATAAAGTCGCCGCGAACGCCATTGTCTTATACTTCACCTTAAGTATGTTTCTGGTCATGTACCCCATGCTCAAATTCAGGCATACCTATAACGGAGAGAAACGCTATGCCCTCTTCGTCAGGGATAAGACGGAACCAAACGCTATCATAATAACTATGGACGATTCAGCATTTATCGAATACTATGCCGATAGGAGAACAACGCCTCACCCCATTGATGACGCGGGCAAGATGATCGAGTTTATGAAGAAGATAAGGTCGTATGTAAGAAAAGGCATACCTGTCTATGTGACCGGCTCGGCATTTAGTTATGATCATAAAAAAACCTTTCGGAAGGTTTTCGATCTTAGTTTTGATATGGAGTCAATTGGTTCTCTACTCGCCGAAGATTACCATAGGCCCGAAGTGCAATTCACCAAGTATAACGAAGAACTGCTTAAGTTGGCGCCTAAAGGAGACCCGCGTTCTACCCTTGAATAACGTTAGGGACAGTGGAGCAATAAGGGACGGTTCTGACGGCGAACTTACACCTGTCCCAGAGCCGAACTCACACCTGTCCCCATCACCATGCATAGCTAACCCTCTTCCTTCCCATTAAGTGACTGCATGTTTAACTGCATGTTTATTTAACTTGAGATCTGATGGTTTTTGGAGGTATAATTCCAAAAGGGACAGGTGTGAGTTCACGTTCGGAACCGTTGTAAGTTCAAGCCCAGAACCGTCCCTAGAATAACGTCCACCCGCCGAGCGCCTTCGGTAGCAGTCTACGGACCGCGGTCTATGGACCGTAGACTTTAAAAAATAACGCGCTGAACGCGCGAACCAAACACGGAGCTGACTATGAGAAAGCCTGGAACGCCTTTTGTGCTGCGCGCGATAGGCATTGTAAATATGATAATAGGCGGCTTTGTGATCTTCTGGCTTCTTACCGTAGGCCTGTACGCGACGCTGTATGCATTCGACCTGAATAAGACTCCATCGGTCCTTGTCAATCTCTTCCTTGCGCTCTTATTCGGGACATTATTTTTGATAGGCGGTATCGGGATCATTCGAAGCCGTGCCCGCGGCCGCACGTACCTTACAATAACCTGGGTAATTTCCGTTTTTCTTATGGCTGCTTATATCATCGGTGAACTCAGGTATGGCTTTTCAAAGGACGGGATAGGTTCGGAGTTTTTTGATTTCTGGTCATGGCTTGGAGGCATCGTATTCTGGTCCGTGATGATCATTGTGGGCGTTCTGCACGTCCGTTTTCTCAATAGCAGCAAAGTAAAAGAGCACTTAGTCCCGTAAAGGGATGCTTCCGGGGCTCTTTTGGAGTAACGATAAGATGCGTATAAAATCGATGGTCTTGGTTCTTCTCTCCAGCGTTTTCCTTTGCGTCTGCTCGGCATACTGCCTGACATTGACCGAAAAAGATAACGGCAGCACCGTCAATGTGAGCGTCGGCCAGTATCTCGAGATCATCCTTGCCAGCAATATCAGCACCGGGTATTCATGGAATGTAGTCTCGATAGACCCTGCATTGCTAAGCCAGGAAGGGGAAGCTAAGTATAAACAGGAGGTTGAACGCATAGGCGGGGGCGGGCATACGACATTCCGGTTTAAGGCGATCGAGAAGGGGGAAGCCTCTTTAACGCTTGCGTATTACCGGATTTGGGAGAAGAGCCAACCCTACGAAAAGACGTTTACCGTAACGGTATCGATTAACTGAAATCGGTGTCTACCCTTTCGAAGTTTGGGGTCAGGTCTTGAAATTTGACAAACTATCCAAAATGTCAAATGTCAAGATCTGACCCTAAACACAATAATTAAAGAAACAGGCGGAAGATAAAAAAACAGGTCACGCTTAAGCGTGACCTGTTTTTTATTTAATGTATTAAGCGGGGCATCCTAAGAACACAAAACGCCAACGAAGCCGAAGCTTCATAGATGCTCTGCGTTCTTAAGGATACTACAATATTACCATAAAATTCAAGTTTTATGGTAACGGGCGAGTAAAGGTTATGCAATTAAAATGTAACGGGTTTTTCCACTCTTCCAACGTTTGCAAACAGGCACACATTGAACGGGAGATACGAGGCAGATTGAACAGGAAATCGCAGACGTTACAAGTTAGAGATTATGCTGATTGGATAAGGAAGATAAGGTTTCTATTTAAGTTTCGCAGTTCTTCGTAATCTGTAACCGTGATTTTTGGTAAATTGAATATAATCGCGAGCGCTAACGCTCGTGGGTCATCTGTGTCAGGTATAGTGCCTTTAAATGGTTCCCCTGTTAATAGTCCATACAATTGGCAGAGCCTTCCATTCCTAAGAGCTCTGTCTTCTATAGCAAGGGCTCTTGATATTGCCATTGCGCCTTCCAGTTGCGCATAATTTCCTAATTCGCCTTTTAGTATCGCTGTTTTTACATTTTCGGGTAATTCATCGAGTCTATTTTCGCTATTTATTATTACATGAACTACATTATTTGGATCTTGTGAAAGTTCCGTTAATACATTTTCCAGTTTTTCTCTCTTATTTAATACCCTTATTCTTTCAGGACCTTTTGACCGTCGAGACATCTGATTTATCTTTGTTACAAACCCCATTGCCTGCTGCTCTTCGGGAATCAATTCGTTTACAAACACATGCCATAGCGCCTTTCCTTGCGGCACGCAAGGCATAAGGTCCATATTTTCATCATGAATTATATTCTGGATTACCTCTATAATTTGTGCTTGAAGATGGGGTATTAAATCAGAATTAATCTCGCGTCTCTCTAATATTTTAACAGGTTTTCCGTCTAGTTCCATCTCCATATTACATATAAAATCTATTTGCTCCTCTGTAAGACCTCTTAGCATTGGACATAACATATATCTATAAGGATCATCTTTTATGCCTTTGCCTTCTATTACTAAAAGATCGAGCCCTTTAAGCATTTTAATTTCCATACGAACAGTGGTTTCGGGTTTATTGCGGATTTCCATCAGTTCTTTGAGTGTTTTTGGAGATGCGAGCTTATGCATATCTTTAATCGCGTTGGCGATGTTGCCTTCGCTGCCAACAGCGGATTGCGCCATTTTTGGCCCGCTTTCACGGATATCCTGCAAAAATTTAGCGTATTCTTCGGAAGTCTCACCTTCTGAAAGCAATAAGTCCCCAAAGGCAGTACATGCTTTGTTATCCAGTATCACTAAATTCTTCTGCCAGTTGTCATCATTATCTATAAAATTCCCGAGAGGCTCGGTATACATAAAACGCGTCGTTGCTAAAGTAATCGCGTTATTTTCAAAAAGTCTTCTCAGTATATCAAGCGCCTCAAGAGCGTAATCCAATTCTATTTCATCCGTAGACGGGAAGGCGTTCTCAATAGCGTCCTCAATATCGGCTACATCGTGTTTTGGCAGAGTGTCAGGGATGGCTCTACCGCGTTCTACTAACCATTCTGCGGCTTTCGTCATCCAGAAAACATTCGTAAGCCCATCCGGGGTGCCGTCCCGCATATCAAGTATTATTTTTGATCCCTTATCCATGTCATCATAATCGTCGCCGCCTTCATCTTCACTCTCTGTTTCTCCTTCATCTGGCTTAAGTCTTGTGGCTTCCTCGAATCCAAAACGGTCAAATATCTCGCTTAAAGGGGTAAGCCCGAACCTCTCTATTTCCCCGGTCTTTGCTTTAATTATATCCGTTACAACCCATACCCCCTGTCTGGTCTTTCTGTCTTTGCTGTCCTTACTCGCGCAGCGGCATACCACCATCGTTCCCGGATGCAGCATCTCTATCTTCCATATTCTTGCGAGCTTTCCAAACTCATTTTCATCCGCCATATCCTTGGCCTCCCCTTTCTTTAAAGGCCTGATACGGCCTAACGCTTTTTCAATGTGCTTTTTTTCTTCTTTCTCTTTTTCTCTTCTCTCGGAAATGACGCTTCTTACATATCGCTCTATTGAATCCAGGTCCAGCTCTTTCCTTAAAATTTCGTCTTTTTCCAACGCAACCAATATATCCTCGATTTTCTCATGTCCGGTTATATTTTTTCTTTTTAAAAACTCCGTCAATTCCTCCCGGAGCGTTCTTATCTTCTCCAGCGGTGTTTCTTTTTCAAATGCCTTATCCAGAATATCTCTGAACTCGCTTTCGCTGACACTGCACCCTTTTTCTCTTAATACGGTGCAAACT
>MHFD01000027.1:64785-67698 GCA_001804045.1 Omnitrophica bacterium RBG_13_46_9 | reverse complement strand
GTCCCAAAGCGCCCTTTAACGTATCCATATCCCCGAATATTTCCCAAACGGCGCCTTTCCCTTCGATCTTTACATGCCCGACCATGATACGGATGAGCTTTCTGATAGCCTGCCGGAGATCTTTGTCGATTTCCGCGCCCAATCCCACGTCGATAATACTTATTTTTATTGCGCCGCTTTCTTCTTCCTCTATGAGGATATTCCCGGGGTGGAGGTCCGCGTGTATCGCCCCGTATTTTGAATCCACAAGCTGATAAATCGCGAGATTCGCGAGCGTATTCATTATCTTCTTTATTTTCATTGTACCGGCTTCACCCTCTTTTTTGGCCCTTTCCATGTACAGATCCAGTGTCTCTCCTCGGGCTAATTCCATCCATATAAGGGGCCCTTGATTTAGGGGTATTGTTTCTTTCCCGCCTCCGATAAAATTATCCGTTATTATGCGCGGCATCGACACGGTGATGCCTTTTTTCGCCAACCCGCTTTTCATAAAATCGGTTATGTCCTGGGCCATTTTACTCTGTAAATTCACGGTCCTCGCCAGATCAGTCTCTACTATGCTCTGCAATGTAAGATTGTCCATTAAATCCATCGAAACGGTATTGTAGCCGAAGATCTCAGGCCTCTCTTGCATGGTCTCTATTATCCGATGAACTAAGACAAGGTCTTCGGGGAGGGCCTTCACTATGTCGTCTCTTAAGATGCCTATGGCACAGTTCCGACTGACGCCTTCTTCGATCTCTATCTCAACCTCGTAGAATATCATGAGGGATCCGCCGCCCAGTTTTCGACCCACGCGTTTAATAAGCCTTCTCGCAGCCTCTTCTCCGTAAACCTGTCTCGCGTAATCGAATACAATCCTCTTATCCGGCCCCTCGACCCGGCTTGTCAGGTCCATAAGTACGGCCTTCATGTCCTCCGGTATCATCCCCGTGTTGGAGACGAGATACTGCGCGATCTTTATGCCGGTAAAACCGAAGGACTCAAAGAACAGCTTGATAAGCTCGTTAAAACTCCTCCCCTCCAAATGGCAGGTAAGGAAACGCGCCAGAATTTCTCCTGCCCTGTCAGGGTCCATGTAGTATAGCATGGCGTCAAAAACAGCCTTGAAATACCTGAAGGTCTCTTTTTTAAGGCCTTTCGATTCGGAAAAAACGCTGGTGAAAAGCGTATTTAAAAATTCTTTTTTACCGTCTGTATCGGAGCTCCGCAATATGCCTTTCTCGCCGGAAAGTATCTCTTTTAAAAGGATCTCTTTCTCGTAACTTGTAAGCTTGCCGCTCTCGTTCTTATAATCTTCGGCATCCTTATCGTATACGGTCTCGAAACACTCGACAAGATGTGATTTGTTCTTAAGCCCTATAAGCCACAGTATCGTGTTGACCCTGTCAGCGGCATTGACATTAGCGTCTCGTATCGCGCGTTCCAAAAGACCCAAGCCGACGGAGCGGGCGAGCATATCTTCATCAGTCGTAGTTTCCTTCGCCTCGCCTAACAACTTCTCTACCAAATCACGCTCTTCCCAAGTCTCCACATAGCCTTTTCGGCCGGTCCCGTCATAACCCCCGTTTATCAGGGCCATTACAGCCTTTTCTCTGGCAGGCGAGTTTTTAGGATGTGTCCTTTTTATAAGTTCAACATGCCTGCTGAGATCACGCCGTATGCTCGCGTCCTGGGCCAGCCTTTCATCGTATATTTTTCTTCCTAAATTGAACTTATCAGAGGGCGATATAAGCGCGTCGAGCGCTTCGAGGGCCGCGCCTGTCCGCAGGAATTCCTTAAAACGGGGGTCTTTTTCGTTAAATACATGTTCAAGCAGCATTGTGTCTCTCGAGTTCGACGGCTTTTTATATAACGTCATTATCTCGCGGAACTGCTCTTCGATGCTCTGGTTTTCAAACTCTTCCTTCCGGACAAGGCTGAAAAATTTTTGTGAGGCTAAATCGTTAAAATACCCCAGCGGGTAAAGAGAGACTTTCGGTTTATCGCTTTCCTGGTCCAGCTTTTTTCTTTTTTCCTCTTCTCTCAATCTTCTTAAAGATAAAAATAAGTAATAATCCTGGTATGTCTTCCATAGAACATTTCTCCTTGCTCTGGATATGCTATCCTGCAATCTTTCAATGTCGACCTCCGCCCCTATTTCGCCGCTCCGGCCCGTTGGTTTTACGCGGCTTAAAAGAATGCGGATTTCTTCGGGCGTTTTCGTCTCGCGTCTCGCGCTGACTCTCTTATATAACCTCAATCTGTAATAGGCGCATAATAATGACTTCGCGATAAGATAATCCTTTATGTCGCCGGCAGGTATTTTATCAAGCAGCTCCTGGAGTATGCCCCGTTTATAAGCGCCTTCAAAAGGATCGTGACATTCTGTGAGAACGGCATATAACCATGGTTCGATGTCATTTTGGTTCATTATGTAGTCATGCAGGTCTTTGAGGCCTGCTTCGGTAATCAACGCAACTCTATGTGGTTTTGCTGCCGCTGCCGAGTGCGGGGGGCTTAACTTTCGTATGTCCGCGCCAATACTCTCCCGCACCGTCTCTGTAAATACACCTTTTAAGAAAGGGGTCTTCTTCATTTTTTCGCACGTTGCCGTCAATGCGGTAAGATCCCCGCGGCCTGCTGAGGCTTCTTTCAATAAATGATATAAATACGGGTACAGGTAGTTTCTCGCCATATTGTGAATCCGGGAAGTCGGCGCGTAGAAAAAATAGGAGTTATTCAACAAAAACTTGCGGATTAGCTGTGTCTCGTTCGGTTCTACTTTAGGCTTCGCGCCTTCTCGCCGGTGTTCCCATCTCTCGTCTCTATATATGCGTCTCGCCGGCTTTCCCTCTTCTTCCTCTTCGGTCAGGCGGTCATACTTGAGATAGTCGCGGCGGCCCGCTTTTACTTTATACCAACTCATATCAA
>MHFD01000027.1:63002-64770 GCA_001804045.1 Omnitrophica bacterium RBG_13_46_9 | reverse complement strand
CATCCATTACGGTAATATACTTATCTATCAAATCGGATTTCCCTTTAATAGGTAAATAGAACTCCCCGACTGCCAACTCGCCCCCTACTGACTTTTCATAATAATCTCTTTTAAATCCTGTTTCTTCTTCTACGAGCATAAACAAAAGCTCGTCCCGTATCTTTGACTTTTCGTAATGCGCAAGAAGCCATTTCTTTCGTTCTTCATAAGATACGGAGAGATCGCCTTCTTTTCTAAGCATGAGCCTTGCCAGGGGTATCTCCATTTCTTCGTACTCACCTTTTCCAAAATCCGGGAGGGCCTTTCTTAGATCGGTGATAAATCGCTCTAATCCTTCTCTTGTCTTGATATGGGTCTCGGTCCACAATGCGATATTTAAACCCACTATGTACGAAAGTCTATGCCATGCCTTTACATCCAAAATCTCGGCCCTAATTCCGCCTACAACCCTGATAAGTTCTTCACTCGATTTGATATTGTCTAATAACCCTTCTTCTAAAATGAATCTCAAAATATCTCTCCGCGAATCGACCTTTTCTTTCATTATAAGCTCCAGAAAAGATTCTATCTCCGTGGATTCTGTCTTATCGACGGCATCTTTCAATACCTTAGGGTCTACTTCGCTCAGGTCAAAATACATTACACCTGTGTCTTTCAATATGTCTTTAACAACGCCCGGTCGTTCGAGAAACCCTTCGATGAGTTCCATTTGTTCTGTTTCATCTTCTTCAGATTGACATGCATACATCGCCCGGGAATAAAACCACTTTTTAAATCTCCAACGCAATATATCCTCCGGTGTTTTACACTTTGTCCTCTCCTTTTCCATAAGCTCATCGAAATCTTTCAAGAGCGGCTCTATATTCTTGAGAAACTGGGTATACCATGGCTCCGCTATGAGCTTTTCTAACGTTTTTCTTTTTTGGGGCATCCAGTATGAATATGGCGGGATAGGCGCTTCATTATTGAATAAGGCAAAGCGCATCTGGGCAATAAGTATGATATGCATTATCTCTTTAGGGCTTTTGGCTTTCTTTGAGAGTTCACGGATATCCTTCCATGGAAATTCTTTTTTCTTCTCGCCTTTAAAAATAGCCTCGAAGGCGCGCATGAACTCTTGAACATGCGTTGGTTTGAGATGCGGCTTTTTTAGCGGCCAGTCTTTTATTTCTGTGCCGTCAGCGCCCAGCGCTTTTGAAACAGGAAGTTTGTTAATATGGGAAAGCTGCAGGTTGCAGACAACCCCCCGGGCCCTATGGAGGCGGGTATCGTTCATAGGGTGAGTCTGTAATATATCGAATTGTATGCCAAAACCTTGAGTTTTCTTTCCGCGCCCTTTTTCCTCTCTTATTTCAGCCTGTTTTTGCTTGTGTTCATCTTCGAGTTCTTTAAATATCTCCAAAACCTCTATGCCTTCATTAGGATTAAAACCAAGTTCGAACATCCATTCAAGCGCGAGGCTGTCGACAAGCTCTTCCTGCCTTCTTGAAAAAGCGCGCTGTAAAATGAACGTTTTTAAGGCACCATATGTGCCCAAAAGCAGGCTTTCTTTTTCCTCATCCGTTTTTGTTTTACCTTCTTTCTTCGCGATATCTTCGTAGTGGCCCTCTTTGAAATGTCCCAGTTCATGCCCAAAAATGAACGCCAAATGCCCGGCTTTCACTTTCTTATACTTTTCCTGTAATCTCCTTAACATACCCGCATATATCCAGAGGTGATTTTTCTCCAACTCATCGTGGTGCAGAATCAGGGCGTTCACGATATTGCT
>MHFD01000027.1:59259-62952 GCA_001804045.1 Omnitrophica bacterium RBG_13_46_9 | reverse complement strand
CCATAAGTTTGAAGATCCCGTGACTCCACTCATAAATCTCCGCGCCGGGAGAGGTTATTCTTCCCAGCGCATTTTCCGTAGCGTAAAGCTCTTTTTCAAGTTCCTTGATATCAAATTCTTCCGGCTCTTCAATAACGCCGTATTCTGACTCTTCCTCTTCCACTCTTGACTCAGTCAACCTGTCTCTTCTTCTCCTATCCTCTGCGGTATCATCTAAACTTACCGTATAATCCCTATTAATAGCGCTGGGGTGTCTATCAAACGCGAGATTTGTAAACTCAATTGCTAATCGGGGGGTCGTTATCTTTGTATCCCGCTCTATCTGCGCTTGTATCCGTCTATTTTCTTCTTCGAACCTTTCTTGTAAAGTTTTTGCCAAGGCCTTCGCCTCATCTACAGCGCCCCTCTTTTCCCCGGCAAACCCTTCATCAAAGATTTCCTTTGCCATTGTAGAACGCGCTCTTATTTCATGGAAAAGCCTTCCTATGATCTTATTTCTTCCATTACGGGTCTTTTCCTCGCCTCTTACCGCAAAGGCAGTAACATATTTCCCGGCATGGCCCCAGACCGCTTTTCTCTCAAGATCCGGATGCTGACTATCGCTCATGACGAATATCCTGTACCCTTCGTCACTCACTACATACTTAGGAAGTTCGTCTTCGCTATCCACGAACCTTACCTGAATTCTTCCGCCGGTTTCATCCAAAACTCTTTTTAACCTTGCCAGCATCCCGGTGGCCCCGCATTTATCTATACAATCATTGAAATCTTTTTCCAGGTCCGGCAAATCTGCGAGGGCTTCGCAATCTTTTGGCTTGCCTTTTGGCCATTTATCGTCACGGCTTTGGTCTCCGGCATTTATTGCGCCATCTTCTATAAAATTGTCGATAATACCCTGATGCTCCTTGAGCTTCTCATTCATCATTTCTTGCATTTCATGGTAGACTTCGGGACTACCGACAAGAGCAGAAAGAGTGCCAAGCTCAGCCCAGGATATAGTATTAACAAGAAATAGGCATAGCACTCCTATTGTTATAGCTCTAAACAAGGTATTATATTTTATGCTATATCCCATTATTTTCACCAAATAGCTATTTTGGTCTGAGGCGACCTTATCCCTGCTTTAGTAAAAGACAAAGTCGCCTTAATCCAGACCAAAAACAAAAAGCCAAGCTAATCTATTTCTAGGCAACTTGGCTTTCTAGAGTTATATTCGGTTCCAGATCCTCAGCTTTGCCCCGAATGAAGTATTATCCCGAACTTCATCGGGGTCCCGAAGAAACTCTTCTTTGAGGAATTTCATTCGGGACGCCCCTGCCTCACGACAGGTTTGCTTTTATCTAGAAATGTTTTGTATTTATACTGTATCGTAATATAGCATATAATATAGCATATCTTGTTGAATGAAATGTCGCGTTAAAGCAATCTCTTTGTAAAAGTTTTGTCACTCCATATCTCCACCGAAGCCTAAATAAAGTGTACCGTTTGCGATTTTCCATTCAACCTGTCCCTAAAACTGAACTTTCCGCCTCAGCCCGAGGCTGATCCGCCAACACGATAGTAATTGGCGGAAAATACTGTCGTTTGGTCGGATCCGCACAGGGCGGAGAAGCGCCCTCCGCCTCCTACGTATAACAAAACGCTTGAAACCCATCTATAAAAGTTCTATAATCGTCAACTGAGGAAGAAAGAAGGGTCAGGTCTTCACGCTTCACAGATTAAATCAGAGTGTGAACTGCGGAAACCTGACCACTATAAACTCAAAGGGGGATAAAATATGAGAAAAATACTTTTAGTATTAATCGTAGCCGCATTTGCCGGTTCTTTGTTTTTAGATCAGCGGGCATCAGCAGCAGATGAAACCAAAATCGTTACAGGCAAGCTTGAATCCGTTCAAAAAGTAATGGGTAAGCCGCCAAAGTGGTTATACGCGATAATCACGGTCGTTGCCGACAGCGGCGAAAAAACGGTCGTTTATGTACCAAAAGCCGCTACCGTTACGGATGTTTCCGGAAAAGATATGACTGAGGGCGGAAAAAAATTAGGCGCCATTTTTCTTAAAAAAGGCCAGCGCGTCGAAGTTAATTATGTAACCGGTACTTTAACGGTAAAAAGCCAAAATGAAGGCCTCGCGATTCGCTGTCTTGATTAATTAGAGGCCATCTCACAAATACTTGTAATGGCCTCGTATTGCGAGGGGGCCTGTTAAGGCCGACGAAGCAATCTTTGAGATTACTTCGCTTCGCTTGATAAAAGAAAAGCGTACCATTGATTTTATAAATGAGAAAAAAACTAACTGTATTTATTCTTCTTTTAATGATATTTTCGATGCCGTTTCTGGACCTTTCGTGCATGAAGGTCGAAGGTAAGGAAACGCAGTATAAAATAGATTTTGGATACACTCTGGGTTTTCCGCTCGTCTATCTTGGATTTTTGATAGATCCTCTTAGGTTAAATGGATTTTATCCGTTCGGCCTTTTGGATTTTATTTGCCTTTTGTTTGGGTTCTACGGATACCTCTTAATAAGAAAAAAAGGGATCAGGATAGAGCCGGCATTGGTAAGCGGAGGCAAGGCTTTTTTTGTTTATATAACCGCGCATTTTTTGTACAATTTTTATTACCCCCTGCATTACGCTTACGTTGCGACAAAAAGCATATGGGGTGAAAGCGGGTTTCTTGAAGGCAGGCTTGTGTACGCGCTCATTTTCCCTTACCTTTACGCTTGCGAAAAATTGGGGCTAAACCTGAACTTAGACAAGGCGCTTGCCTTTAATATCAGAGTGAACATGGCTGTCGCGGCCCTCTTTTATTTCATCCTGGGCATGATCTTGGGTGCCGTTTTTGGAAAATTCAAAAAGAAGAAATGAAAACATCAATGGCTTTTGTATTGTCATTGGGGATTTTGTTAAACATCTTAATTTCTCCGGCTGAAGCCGAAAATTTTCTTGAGGGTTTAGGGGGCGCGGTATCCAAAATTTATGCGCTGATGACCAAAAACCAGATTATCCTTTACACAACGTGCGCAGGGTATTATGCTAAATTTAATAAATGGCCGTCAAGCGAGAAAGAGCTCGAAGATTATTTTACAAACGTCGAAAATGAAGGTGGGGAGAAAGCGCGGGATATTCTTGATGTGCTGAACGGGATGGAGCTTGATTTTATGCAGCTGGATGACGGCAGCATGCTCATAGAAGGCAGGTATAAGGAGGAAGTTGAAAAAGAAATTGAAAAAACTGGGCTAGGCAAATTCCGTATCAGCGTTATCGGGCGCAGAACACAAGACGGGTTCAGTTTTTTGCCGTCTGACAAATCAAAAGGCAATAGGGACTATTTTAATTTCCCCATGAACATGAATGTGAAAGAAGAAGACACAGGCTAAAATCGAAAGAATGAGGTCCGGAGACGAAAGAAGGGCCAGGTCTTGACATTTCAAAGCGAAATGTGAGCCGTAAAGACGCGACCCCAATAATCTAAGCGGAGGTAATATATGAAAATCGCTATTATAGCAATAGTGCTAATATCTGCCATAGCAATATGCGCGGGCGCGGAAGAAGATCTTGTAGATAGGTATAAATTATACTCAGTGAAGAACGGTGGTAATGACCTGACATTCCTACTCGATTCCTGCACCGGAAAGACATGGCAAGTATTTGTAGACGCCGCCGGCAAGGTGACACATCTGGCGGCCGTCA
>MHFD01000027.1:48209-59229 GCA_001804045.1 Omnitrophica bacterium RBG_13_46_9 | reverse complement strand
ATAGCGAAAAACTCTACTCCAATGTAAATAGCATGAATATCGATGGGTTGTCGACGTCAAGCTCCGCCGTTAGAGTTGAGCTATCCGAATTGTATGGATATGGTCTTGATTCAGATAAACTTATCGCGGCGCGGGATAAAGTAAAAGGAAAATAGGGATAACGACCATTTACTTTACAGCCATCAGCCCTCAGTCGTCAGCTTTCAGCCGTCAGCTAATAGCCTATAGTCTATGGTCTATAGTCTCCGACTATCAGCCATTAGCCCGCGGTCTATAGCTTATGGTCTATGGCCTATAGTCTATTAAAAATAAGGATACATCCCGATTGCGGGATAAAAAATGGGATGTTTCCCCACTTTTTCATTGCGAATTGAAAGACATTTGGGGTCGCGTCTCGACAATCGACAAAAGCTTGAAAATGTCGAATGTCGAGACCTGACCCTAATTTTCATTTCACCATGGCAAGAATATACTGCCTTCACTTTCACTTTAGAGGGTGTTATAATAGGAGATTATGCTTAATCCATCAAAAAAAAGATATCGATTAAGAATTATAGATCCGGTCTATCCGGCGCTAAATGTATACTCATATAATGCAAGGAAAACGACTCCCTTGGGGCCCGTATGCGTGGGTAGCGCAGTGAGCGAAATGGAAGGCTGGGATGTTGAGATTATTGACGAGAACAATCTTCGCCGGTATGGCCCTAAATCCGATACAGGAGGCGCTGACCATGAATATCTGCAACGGTTACGGCCTGCGGATGTCATCGGCTTATACGGCGGGTTGACCAGCACTATTCCCAGGCTTTATGAAATAGCTCGGTTCTATAAAGAAAAAGGTGCCGTGACTGTCGCCGGCGGTCAGCATTTTGTGGAGGAAAACATAGAAGAGGCACTATCCTTCGGTATTGATTTTATAGTTATCGGCGAAGGCGAAGAGACAATAAAAGAGCTTCTGCGGGCATTATTAGCAAAGACATCCCTGGATCAGGTAAAAGGCATCGCTTATATAAAGGATGGGAAAGTTACCCGCACACAGCCCAGAGAGCCTATAACTGATTTTGCTAAACTCCCCCTACCCAATTATTCGCTAGTGCGCTATGCCCATATTCAAGTATATCCGGTAGAAAGGATACGGGGATGCGGCATGGATTGCGAGTTCTGCACCGTGAGAGGCACGCTTCGCTACGCATCCTGTGAAAGATTGCTCGAGCAGATCAGTTTTCTTCTGGAGACAAAAGATGCCAGAAAGTTTTTTGTCGTTGATGACCTTTTCGGGCAACAGCGTGACGAGACAATAAGATTTTGCAATATGCTGAAAGATTATCAAAAAGACATAGGCAGAAGGCTGGATTTTGGCGTTCAGATAAGGTTGGACAAAGCGAACGACCCGGAGCTTCTTTCCGCTATGCGCCAAGCGGGTATTAATTTTATAGCCATCGGCTTCGAATCACCTATTGAGGAAGAATTAAAAGCTATGAATAAACGTCTAAAGCCCGGTGATATGTTAGCGCTTACAAATGTGTACCGTAAGTTCGGATTCCTGGTGCATGGCATGTTTATTTTCGGCTATCCCATGAAAAAGGGCATAGATTTCAAGATGCCCGCGAAAGAGCGCATAAAACGTTTTAAATACTTTATTAAAAAATCTAAAATCGATACTGTTCAAGTCATGCTGCCGGTTCCCCTGCCGGGCACCGAGCTCAGGCAAAGACTCAAGAAAGAAAACAGGCTTTACCCGCTTCAGGATATCGGCTGGGAGTATTATGACGGCAATTTTCCGCTTTTTGAGCCGGATGCGCCGCTGACCGCAGAAGAGATGCAGGCCATATCAATGGAAATCATGGGTAAAATTTACCGGTTTGAATATCTATTCAGAGTAGGTATTAATGTATTTTCTTTCCCGTATCTTATATTCTTTTTACACAATATTAAATACGGATGGAGAGTGTGGTATAGATCGTGGCGCCAGTCCCTCATTAGATTCGCGGCCTGGATAACTATGAAGAAATGGGCAAGCGCGTTTAAAAAGGACAATTTTTCACAGAGATTGCAAAACGCGAAGAAAAATCTAGAAAACTATGAAATAAGATTGGGGTCAGGTCTAGAAATTCAACAAAACGTTGAAAATGCCGATTGTCGAGACACGACCCCAGACCCTATTTGTTGACCTTCCGTCCCTATGAGCTAAGAGCCATCAGCCATCAGCCAGTAGCATGAACACCGATAACCAAATACCTAATACCAAAAACTGAGAACCGAATAACGTTGACGGCAAAACTCCGCTGACGTATAATTCAATCTCAGTCAGGCTAATGAACCGTTATGGGTGTTTACAATTCATTTAAAAGGAGCACAATGAAAAAACATAAGAAGAGTAAAAGTTCTTCTGCATCTGCGGCCGCCGATCAGGATATCGTGGTACTCGTTACGACATTGGTCCAGAAGCTTGCCTCTCTTGAGGCGAAGATAGATACGGTGATCAGCCGGATCCCGCCGCAGCATCTTGCTGCGCCCCGGCAGCAGCAGCCGCCGGTCCCTTCAACGCAAGAACGCAGGGAGCCCAGGCCTATGCACAAAGCGGTCTGCGCGGATTGTGGCAGGGATTGCGAAGTCCCGTTCAAACCGAGCGGCAACAGGCCGGTCTACTGCAAGGAGTGTTTCACAGCGCGCAAGAATAACGGCACCTTCAGGCCGCGGCAAGATGGCAGGCCGAAAGAAGAGTCAGCGGTAAAGACGCGGCCTCCTGAAAAGCCGCAGGCGGTCGAGCCCTCAAGACCCGTCAAAAAGAAGAAGCCGGCGGCGAAAAAGAAAAAGAAGTGACATTTCCGCGGCCATGACAGATTGCGCGTGTAGTTTCGAGCCATTTTTTTTGGGGGGTCGCGTCTTCACATCTCACATTTCCGTCTCGATTCGCAAAGCGTAGAAGCGTAAAGACCTGACACCAAGGCCGCTCTAAAGGAACCGATAAAATGCAGGCACCAGTAAAAAGTCACAGAAAAAAATATGGGATGTTAGAGCTATTTCTTCCGGATATACGCGAGCTGATAACGGTAAAAAACATCTCTGAGCTAAAAAAGCTTCTGAACGATATCAGCGCCGTTGATCTGGCCGAGGGGTGGTCACGGTTAGAATCCCAGGAGAAAATTTTGCTGTTTAAGCTTTTATCCGCAAAGAAACAGATCGAGGTCTTTGAGGACCTAAAATTTGAAGAACAGAAATTCCTGGTAGACAACTTAGGGGATGAAGGCATCGCATCAATATTGAACGAGATGTCCCCGGACGAAAGATTGAAATTATTTAGAAGGATCTCGGAGAAGACCTCAAAGAAATTTTTTAATCTCCTTAAAAATAAAGAAGCCATCAATGTCAGGGCATTGCTTGAATATAAAGAAAATAGCGCGGGAAGCATTATGACAACCGATATTGTGGAAGTAAAAAAAGACATGACAGCCAAAAAAGCTCTCTTGGTCTTGCAGGAGACGCTTACTCTTGGCTATGAAAAAGACGTGCATTCCGTTTATGTCACCGATGAAGAGCATAGATTGACCGGAGTTGTCAACCTCCAGACATTGCTGAAGGCGCCCCAGGACATATCCATCAAAGATATAATGTCAAGCGCAGAACCGATCAAAATGGACGCTGACACGGACAAAGCGGAAATAGCCAAATATTTTTCCAAATATGACTTATTGGATATGCCGGTAGTGGATAGCGCGGGAAGGCTTTTGGGAACGGTCACCATAGACGATGTGGTCGATCTCATGGAAACCCAGGCTACCAAAGAAGTCTATGAGATCGGTAAGATGAACCCTTCTGAAGGAGAGATAATAAGTTATCGAACAGCCACCGCATGGGAAGTGATCAAGCGAAGAGCGGGATGGCTTATATTATTGCTCATGTTCGATTTTCTGACCGGCACCGTGCTTAAAAATTTCGAAGCCTCCCTCAGTGCCGTAGTAGCGCTTGCTTTTTTCATACCCATGCTTTTAGACACAGGCGGAAACGCAGGGGCGCAGGTCGCGATCACCGTCATAAGGGGATTGGCCACAAGAGACGTCAACCTCGGGAATGTTAAAAGAGTGATAAGGCTGGAATTGATAACAGCTTTTTTTATGGCTACGCTGGTCGCATCCATAGCTTTTGGCAGAGCGGTGCTTCTCCAGAAAGATTTTTTTGTATCAGCTGTCGTAGGCACAACAATGTTTTTAGTAGTGATAGTAGCTATATTGACCGGGCTAGCCCTGCCCCTTTTGTCTAAAAAGATAGGCCTCGATCCCGCGGCTTTAGCCGGACCTATCACTACAAGCGTTGTTGATATAATCGGTCTTATTATATATTTCAGAATCGCTCAAATTTTTATTCCTATCCTGCAATAAAAAATAAAGAATAATGTAAAGTAATGTAAAGTAAAGTGGAGTAAAGTGGGGTCACACCTATTTTCGAGGCCTCCCTCTCATTCTCACACCAAAACCCACACCAAATTTCTCTTCGAGTCTTTCTAAGAAATTACGGCTACCGATTGCCTTTTGTTGTTGAATGATGATTCTTATGCGGTCTAATTCCTGTTTATCATCGGCATCTTTTTCATGAAAAAACTTTATATAGTTTTCTCTATTATTTTTTAAAATATCTTCTGTAACTAAAGAATCTTTTTCGCCTTTAAGATGTGCGGCAGCACTTGAATATTCGTATTCTTCGGCTTTTTCTACAATCTTTGCCCGTACCGGATTTCGTTCTATATATCGTGCTACGATCCAAGCTGATTCAGGTTCAATAAGGTTTAGCTTATATCTGTTTTCCCATATTTTTCCCGTTCTTTTATGTTTTCGATTAAAATATTGCGAATATATTTGTAATAAAGTCTTCATAAGCTTGATTAAGCCTTCTTTCGTTTCTGGAAAAAGCATAAAATGAAAATGATTTGTCATCAAGCAATAAGATCCTATGCGCACTTTGTTATCTTTCGCATCTTGTTCCAAATGCTTAATAAAAAACACCCTATCTTCCTCCTGTAAAAATATATTTTGTCTATTGTTCCCTCTTTGGAAAGTATGATGGGGAATACCGGGTATGATATAACGTTTTTTTCTTGGCATGTTATGTATTATAGTGTAAAAGGAAGAATGTGTCTATGGAAAAATAGGTGTGACCCCTTTTCTCGTCCTTCTAATTTGCCTCAGGTAAAGATAAATAAGTAGTAACATATCTTTTTATCTCGAATTACGAATTTCACGTACCGGTTTCCTATGAACCATCTTGTCGATTAGCACCAAGAAGCCAAGTTTTGCCTTGAAGCCTTTTGTTTTTGAAGGTATAATTTTATCGAGGGAAGTTTACTCTGTCCCTATTTTTCCCTCAAGGAGGATGGCAAATGTCGACATTCTGGTTAATAGTATCTATGGCTTTAGGCGTTTCTTTTATATGCTCGATATTAGAAGCGTGTGTTTTAAGCCTATCGCTTGCTGATATCGCAAGGATATCCGAAAAAAGACCATTGATAGCTCAGACGTGGAGAATTTTTAGAGAGAATATACAGCGACCAATCACGGTTATACTTATCATTAACACGCTCGCTCATACCATAGGAGCATCTCTTTCCGGGGCTAAATTTGATCAATTGTTCGGAACGAAATGGGTATTAGCGTTTTCACTAGCTTTTTCATTTGTGATGATACAATGGACCGAAATCCTTCCGAAGACACTGGGCGTAAAATACAACAGGCACATTGCCACCGTAGCCGGCTTGCCGCTTAAGTATCTGATAATGATATTTACACCTTTTGTAAACATGGTTCAGTTCCTGAACAGGCCGTTCGCGAAAGAGAAGGAACCGACTCTGAAGACAAGCGCGGTGGAGGATATATCCGTTCTCGCCAGGTTCGCTGTACTACAGAAAACAATCAGCGAGGATCAGGAAAGAATACTGTCGCAGACAATAAACCTTCCCCGTCTTAAAGTGAGCGATATAATGATGGGGAAGGATGAGATAAAGTTCCTTTCCACTAAAATGTCTCTCATGGATGCGTTGATAGAGGCGCATATACATCACCATACACGACTTCCCCTGATGGAAGGCGATAATAACGATAAAGTGATCGGTTATGTCAACTTCAAGGACATAGTAAGCGCCTTACAGACGAATCCCAAGGACCCCTCTCTTAAAGGGATAGCGAGGCCAATCCTGGAGGTTCAAGGCAATGAACGAGTATCAGTCTTGCTTAATAAACTTACGAGGGGCTATCAGCATATTGCTATTGTCAAAGATACCGATGGAAAAATTGCGGGGCTTGTTACTTTAGAAGATGTAATTGAATCCATAGTTGGGGAGATGCACGATGAATATGACATTCTTCCTAAGTATTTCTATCAGATTGCGGCAAACCGGTATCTTGCCGGAGGGGGTATCAGTCTTAAGTTTTTACGTGAAAAAGCAGGGCTGGAGTTACCGGATGTCGAGCAAACGCTGAACGAATGGCTTCTCAGGTTTTTGGGAAGAATGCCGAAGGTGGAAGATAAGATATCCCATGATGGCAATACTTTTATAACGAGAAAAGTCCGGCGTTCAAATATTTTCGAAGTTATAATTGAAATTGCTGGGTAGTTTAGGGACGGTTGTTCCTAACTGTTATGTAAAATAGGGGCAGATAGCTACACCAACCATCAGCCATTAGCCCCTGTCTACAGCTTATAGCCTATGGCCTATAGTCTCCGACCATTAGCCATCAGCCATAAGCTATAACCCACGAGCTTCCGCCAAGATGAGTCTTCTTAAGAAGAATCTCCGTCGGATCCACCCTCTGGTGGAAAGAGCTATCGAGTCAATGTATTTCAACTGTATTTCCATTGTATTTCAATTGTATTTCTATCGTATTCTGTTTCAATGAGTTTCAGTAATCGAAGGTTTCTTGAAGTTTCTTGGTGTTGCTTGATGTTTCTTAAGGTTGCGTTTTCGTTTTCGCAAACTACCGAAATCTTCCCCCGATAATCCGCTATCTTACGTGATTATTCGAATCGTCCATCGTCCAAGCGACTCCCTCGTTATCACTCGGGATAAACTCCGGGAGCGGACGTCCTACGTCCCACGTAGCGCGCTATAACCATACATGCAACCTCCCGAAACTTCAAGAAACATCCCGCAACCTCCTGAAACCTTCGGATCGTCCCACGCTTTTACACGAGCTCGAATCGTCTATCGTTGCTACGATTAGAGCTAGATTTTTCTAATCGCCCTACGTCCCACGTAACGAGCAAATAGTTAGTATACAGGGACGGTTCTCCCGGCTAACCCACACCTGTCCCCCAACCGAACTCACACCTGTCCCTAACCCACTAAAACCTATCAACTAACCACTACAATCTAATTTCAATTGACCCCAACCCTGCCCGGGCGTATAATCAGCAATAGAAAAAATAGCGCTACATCCCCTTCTCTCCGCCAGAGGGTGGATCTGCCATTTCAAAGAACGGCGGGAAAAACAGGATGCGCCCACAATAAAAGCAGACACAGGAGGTGATAATGGCAGTGCAATTCAGTACTCAACAAATAAAATTCACGACATCGAAGAAACCTGACGGCACGGAACAAACGACGTTCACCATAGACACGGAGGATATTATCGCAATAGGATGTGTTATCATCGCACTGTTAGTCCTCATCGGAGTCATTATGGGCAAGATACCGTTAAAGCCGGGGCTTGCGGCTATTGCGGCGTTTACAAGCGGGTCAGTAATATCAGAAGTGATAAAAGCGAAGAGAAAAAAGAATGAGGAATTTAGGGACGGTTCTCACGGCTAACCCACACAACACACGTCCCCCAACCGAACTCACGCCTTTGTTGGAAAGAAAAGCGTACCGTTTGCGATTCTCCATTCAAGCTGTCCCCAAGACTGAAGGAAGCACTGTCCCTATTCGGGGGACACCATTTCCGCCGGAGGCGGATCCGTTTCAGGCGGAAAAATCACAAACGGCACAAAGATACTGCATTTTTGAAAGAGAGCGATGAAAAAGTATATCAACAAAAAAGTTTTAATTTTCATTGTTTGCATTCTTTGTGTTAACTTTTTTAGTTCTTACGCAGGTTTAACTGCAGCGCAACGCATTGCACTCATAGCTTTTTCATCTACCATCCTGGGGACGCTTCTTTTCTGGGAATTCCGTTTGAGTTGTGCGTTTTTGGGAACAGCGATTATCCTCTTTTTCGGTGTCGCACGATTGGATAAGTTTCTACGTCTTGCCTCAATGGAGATTATTTTATTCTTAGTAGGCATGATGATCCTGGTAGGTTTCTTAAAAGAAATCGGATTGTTCACATGGCTCTTACAACGGGTGATTATTATAAAAAATATATCTGCCAAAAAACTTATGGCCACACTTATATTTACATCCGGGATCATGGCATGTCTTGTTGATGAAGTCTCCTCGATTCTTTTTATGATAATGGTGATATTGGAGATCTCCGATTTCTTTGAGATAAATCCTATTCCGTTTGTCATCAGTTCGATATTGGCAACTAATATCGGCTCGGCAGGAACTGTTATGGGTAACCCAATCGGAATCCTAATTGCAGTACGGGCTCAACTGACATTTGAGGATTTTATGAAGTACTCTTTTCCATTTACGATATTATCGCTTTTGTTGCTTCTTGTGTTACTTCTTATTATCTTCAAGAAAGAACTTAAGGAGCTCAATGAAAAAATCGATCAAAATACACCAAACGATATCTTAATAAAACTTCTTTCGGTCCCTGCGGAAAAAAACATGAAAGTGGGTTTGATTGTTTTTGTTGCAACTATTATTTTAATATCGATTCATCACCGCTTGGAGCTTTTTTTAGGATTGGAGAAGAATACAGTTCTTCTTATTGCGCCTTTACTCTCGTCCAGTATCATTATGGTGTGGCGCAGGCAGAGAGCTAGAAGTTACATCGAGAAGGAAGTTGAATGGTGGTCACTCCTTTTTTTGATATTTCTTTTTGCCCAGGCGGGAGTTTTGGCTGAGACAGGTGTTGCCGAAATCATTGCAAAGAAGTCGTTATTGATAGTTCCAAATAACAAAGTCTGTCTCGTAACGGCAGTATTGTTTGGAAGCGCTTTTGTTTCAAGCGTATTAGATAACATCGTAGTTGTCGCGGGATTTATGCCGGTGATGCATACCTTAAACGAGATCCTTAACATGAAAAATATTCTCTGGTGGACGCTACTTTTCGGTGCATGTTTTGGCGGAAATATAACCATTATCGGTTCAACAGCGAATATTGTAGCAATTGGCGCACTCGAAAAAAAGACAGGAAAAAGCATCGATTTCTTTTACTGGCTTAAAATCGGTTTCGTTGTGGGAGTCGCGACGCTGGTCTTTATTCTTTGCGCGCTTCTTATCATGCCCTATTATGAATAGTAGTCTTTATTAAAAAAATAGGGACAGAGGTACTAGCTCAATAATTTTATTATTAGTGGATTTAGAGACGGCTCTCGCGGCTAACCCACACATGTCCCAGAACCGAACTTGCACCTCTTCCTTAGTTATAATCTATTCAAAATCGCAAACGGCACAAAGGTAATCTATTATATAAATCCCAGGTAAATTTTGCTTGGAATCCATCATTTTCAGGAGTATAATTTTGAACCGATGGAAATGCTGCTTAGTTTCATGCCGTGGTTTTTATTCTGGGTTCTATTGAGCATGCGAAAGCCCGAACCGGCGGCATTAGCAGGTTTTTTTGTCACGTTTATCGTAATCATTGTAGAAAAATTTAAAGGCCGCAGCATAAAAATCCTACAGGCCGGCACTCTGTTTTTCTTCCTTGCCCTCGCCGCACTGGCGCTTTTTACCGAACTTGAGTGGTTCGGACACTGGGTCAATCTGTTGAGCAATCTTGCCCTCACCATGATAGTTTTTATCTCCATAGTGATCGGAAAGCCGTTTACACTGCAGTACGCAAAGGAAGAGACCCCCGAAAAGTACTGGAGCTCGCCTGAATTCATTCAGATCAACTATATGATAAGCTGTGTATGGTTTTTGGCATTTCTTGTTAATCTGACTCCTTCGGTAATCAGGGCCCTGGGTGTTAAGATCCCTGTTTCATCTAGCTGGGCGGCATCTCTAATATCTTTTGCCGCAGCGGCCAAATTTACCGCGTGGTACCCGCGCCCCCGGAAGAAGACCGGGGTCTAAATAATAGAGTGAGAAGAGATGAGAAATGTGGAGAGATCTTTAACAAAGACTTAAAGGAGGCAACGTGAAGATCACCGCTTTTAATGGAAGCCCGAGAGGGGAACACGGAAATACGCAGATCATGGTCGAGGCTTTTCTGGAAGGAGCAAAGCGCGCCGGGGCCGATGTCGAAAGCATACTGCTTGTCAAAAAAAATATCAGGCATTGCATGGGGTGTTTTACCTGTTGGACAAAGACCCCGGGTCTCTGTGTCATTAAAGATGATATGCCCGGCCTTCTTGACAAGTATATCAAATCCGATGTAGTCATAATCGCCACGCCGCTTTATGTGGACTATGTGTCAGGGATTACGAAGGACTTTATGGATAGAACGCTACCTATAGTCTGTCCGGAATTTGAGAAAGACGACACCGGCCAGACCAGGCACAAAAAAAGATATCAAAAATACCCCTCCATGATAGTGATGTCAAACTGCGGCTTTCCGGAGGCCGGACAGTTTGAAGTATTGAGGCTTTTTTGTGAAAGAGAGGTGCGTAATAACAAGGCCAAGGTAATCGCCCAGATTTACAGAAGCCAGGGCCCGCTTCTGGAGTCAGATAATCCGGATACAAGACCAGTGGTTGAAAAATATAAGGAATTGTTGAAACAAGCCGGCGAAGAAGTCGTCAAGCACGGACAACTTTCCCTGAAGACAAAAGAAGAGCTTGAAAAACCATTAATACCGGAAGACGAATATAGACGCGCTACTAACGAATCCTGGAAAGAGTAAGCTTCCGGGGACGTTCCGGGGACGGTTCTCACGACAAACCTTCCGCCAAATACCCTGCAGAAATCTGCAGAAGCAAC
>MHFD01000027.1:45200-48148 GCA_001804045.1 Omnitrophica bacterium RBG_13_46_9 | reverse complement strand
TCTTACGTGATTATTCGAATCGTCCATCGTCCAAGCGACTCCCTCGTTATCACTCGGGATAAACTCCGGGAGCGGACGTCCTACGTCCCACATAGCGCGCTATAACCATACATGCAACCTCCCGAAACTTCAAGAAACATCCCGCAACCTCCTGAAACCTTCGGATCGTCCCGCGTCCTACGTCCCACGTAACGAGCAAATAGTTAGCATCCCTACTACCTATAACCTGTAAACTAATTCTATAGTCTCTTTTCGTACACTGGATTCAGCACAAGAGGCAGCGCTATCGTGAATTCCGATCCTTTTCCGAATGTCGACCTGACGGAGATGGTGCCGCCGAGCTGTTCCATTATCTGCTTGCAGATAGCCAGGCCCAATCCCGTGCCGCCGTTACCGGGCCTCTCTTCGGTGGACACCTGCTCGAATTTCTGGAATATCCTCGGCAGGTCTTCGGTTTTAATACCGCATCCCGTATCTCTTATGACTATCTTCGCCTCTTCAGTTTCGGCCTGCGAGACAACCCTGATAGACCCCTTTTCGGTAAACTTGAGCGCATTGTGCATCACGTTATGGAATACCTGGGTCATGCGGTCAGCGTCGTACGCCACCAGCGGCAATGACTGGTCGAGGTCTACTGTGAGCTTCAAACCCTTCTTATGTATCGCCGCTTCATAACTCTTGAGCACCTGCGTGACGACCTCGTTGAGATCCCCTTGTATGATCTTGAATTTCATCTTCTTGTTTTCGAGCTTGGAGAAGTCCAGTATGTCGTTTATCAGCCGCGTGAGCCGGTCGGACTCTTCCAGTATCATATCGTAGTACTCGTCCTTGAGCTTCTCATCCCTTACCCTTCCCTTTTTCAGGGTTTCGACCAGTATCCTGATCGCCGCGACGGGAGTCCGCAATTCGTGTGAGACCATGTTCGTGAACTCCGACTTCATCTTATACATGTAGAGCAGCCGCTCGTTGCTTCCTTTCAGCTCTTTCGTGCGTCTCTTCACGAGGGCCTCGAGGTTGTCTTTATGCGCGCGGAGTTCCTCCTCGGCGATCATCTTGTCCGTTATATTATGCGTAATGCCTATTGTCCCTACGATCTTCCCGTTTTCATCATAATGGGGCACCTTGGTCGTGCTCACGTACGTAGTGCCTCCGTCAGGCCGTTTTGCCTTTTCTATCTTGCCGACAATAGCCTTTCCGGTCCTGATGACATAGGTGTCATCCTTATAATACTGCTTCGCTATCTCCTCCGGGAAAAAATCAAGGTCGGTCTTGCCTTTCACTTCTTCGGGGGTCAGGTTCAACGCGCGGGCATGCGCATTGTTCACCATTATGAACCGGTTATCGAGATCCTTGAAATAGATCATGTCCGGAACGGTGTCCAGAAAATCCTGCAGGAGGTGCTCGGTCCTGATGCCCAGGCCTGTGTTTCTGTCATCTTTTTCCACAAAGATGACCACGCCGTTATTCGGCTTAACCGTAAAGGTGGTGAGCCGGATCTTGATCTTCTTTCCTTCGCTTGTCAGACCGAGGGCATTGCCCACGTGGAACCCTCTTTTTTCAACGGCTTTATAGATCTCGTCTTTATCCGCCGGGTTTCTCCTATCACCATACAGGAAGTCTGTCTGTTTTCCTACGATCTCCGTCAACGGATATCCGAATATTGTCCTGATCTTATCGTTGCAGTATATGATGGTGCGGTTTGTATTGACGAACAATCCGCCCAGATTGGCGCTATCGAGCATGTGCTTGAAGAATTCCGTATTCGTTTCCTGTATCTTCGCTTCGGTTTCCATGGCGATCCCCGCTCGTTATGATCCTGATATAACGCAGAATAAAAAACGCACCCTGTTATACTCGAGGAATGCGTCAAGCGATCAGTTTCTTATACACTCCTCATCTTTGCACGACCCTTGTGCGTTGAAAGTGTGTAAGATTATATCATATTTTGGACCGTATCTCAATACGATTTTCCTGTTTCCTCGACCATATAGGGTCTTTGTCACACCCCGGGAACCACGGGCTAAGCTAATGGCTGATGGCTTATAGCCGATGGCTTATAACTGATAACTGAAGCAGGGCCGCCAGTTCCGGGACCGCGCGGTCCCGGAACTGGCATGGTTATTTTTGGAAGCTAGAAAATAAAACTGTAGCCTTTCCCCTATCAGACAGTCGGAGCCACCAAAACACAACTCTATGTGAGTAAAATACTTGCATAGGGTTTTACTTTGGGGTAGAATCTAGCGTAAAGGTACGCTCATAAAAGATGAAACACAAAACAGCAATTACGGCAGCAGCCTGCATTACCGCGCTATGCGCTTTGGCGCTTTATCTTTGCGCTGACAGTATTGTTATGGGAGTGGCAAAAATAAAGCTTAAGAGCATATGCACGGATAGCGTTGTCACTATAGGCCGGTGCAGGGTAAGCCCCGCGAGTTCGATCGCCCTTACGGATATAGAGATAAAGGTGCCGGCGGCCTATGACATCAAGATAAAAGATCTGAAGATCTCGTACGGGATTTCCTCGCTCATAAGGGGAGATATCCTGAAATTTTATCTGGGAGACCCCTCTTTTACAGTCAATATGGTAGGCAAAGACGTTGTCCGGCTTAAAGAATATTTTAATCTCGGATCAGGCAAGAGCGCGCTAAAGGTAAACGAGGCTGAGATATCGGGCCTTGCGCTTATGCTGAAAACGCGGGATATGAATTTTTCAGGGAAAGCATCACTTGCGCTAGACCCGGAAGAAAATCTTATAAAAAATATCGATTTGAAGATCGATTCGCTGGGCACGCATGGGATATCGCTGGAAAACGGCCATCTTAGCGGCAGACCGTCAGAAGAAGGCGCGGGATTTTATGTCCGGGGCATAAAATACAATGACGTCAAAATGAGCGAAGTATCCGGAAGCATTTCTGTCAGAAATAATACGGTATTTTTAAAATCTTTTG
>MHFD01000027.1:38121-45148 GCA_001804045.1 Omnitrophica bacterium RBG_13_46_9 | reverse complement strand
TAAAAGCCGGGATTTTGTCATTGACCTTAAGGTAGCCGGTTTGGACCTTGGCACCTTTGTGCGTGAGATGAAGATGGAAAATAAGTTCCGGATGACCGGGGAATTGGGCGGTAAGGTGGTATTGAGCGGAAACGGGCTCACCTTGTTACGAATCGAGGGGGATTTTTCCATGGATCCGGGCGGAGGCGTCCTGATCATAAAAGATACCCGCTTTCTTGAGGATATGGCGAAGGATTCCGGACAACCCCTTAATATATTGATGGAAAGTTTCAGGCAATACCAGTATAATATAGGGGTGATGAAGTTGTCGTCCGATGGCGGCAATCTTATACTGGATATCGCCCTAGAAGGAGTTTCGGGCAAGCGAAATTTTGATGTAATATTGCACGATTTTTTGTCAAAGAAAGGATCGGGGTTATGAAACAAATAGGTCTTATTGCGGTGGTGGGCATTTTCTTGATACTGGGGTGCGCTACGGTAAAGGTACAGTCCCCGAAAGAGCCTATAAAGGTCGATATTACGATGCGGCTCGATGTATACCAGCATGTCCAGAAAGATATCAATTCAATCGAAGACATCGTCACCGGAGCGGATAAGGGCCAGAAAGTGCCGGGGCAACAGAGCTTTCTTTACCGTTTCGTAGAAACAGCCTATGCCCAGGAGTTGAGCCCGGAGGTCGAGCAGGCCGCTTTGCGGCGTAAAGACAGGCGCGGTGAACTGATCTCGCTTGAGCAGGCCGGTACAGTCGGAGAAACGTCTTTGGGTCTTGTCGTGATAAGAGGGTCCGCTGATGCCTCTGCGGAAAAGATCGTGAACGCCGAGAATAGTGACCGTATGGTAATATATAACGAGATCGCGTCGAAAAACGGTACATCCGTGAAAGATGTACAGAAATTGTACGCCGAACGGATCCAGAAAGACGCCCCTTCCGGAACTCCTATCGAAGTAGGGAGCGGCAACTGGCAGATCAAGTAGGCGGCCGGCCGGGGTAAAGCGTCTCCATAGTCCGCATTTTTGTTTCGATGCGCGAATCGTGAAGCGCGGAGACCTGACCCCGATGCCACTTGTTGAGGTTGAAAATGAAGAAGATACTGCTTATCGATGATGAAAAAGATTTCGTCGATTCAACAAAAGAGTTTCTTGAAATGAGGGGATATACCGTCATACCGGCTTATAACGGGATCGACGCCTTAAAGAAAATGAAAGAATCGCCGGATATAGTCCTTTTAGACATCAAGATGCCTGATATGGACGGCTTTGAAGTCCTGCGACATCTCAGGTCAAATCCGGATAACTTAAATACCACTATCATAATGTTGACTTCTAAGGCAGAGACTGATTCCATCTTTGAATCCCGGCATTTATGGGCCGACGACTACCTCATAAAACCGGCCAACTTGGAAGATCTGCTGAAATTACTCAAGAGATATCTTGACGATGACAAAAGACGGCCCATAGTAATATAGTGAAGAACCTATCCAACCTACGAGGTCGGGGAGGCCATCGAGATGGAAACTGCGATATTTATCGCCAGAATCATAGGCCCATGCTATATCATCTTTGCGGTAGGTATGATGTCTAACCGGGAATTCTACCAAAAGGTCATGGAAGATTACTTTAAAAACGCCGCCCTCGTATTTTTCGGCGGGCTGCTTGCGCTTCTTATCGGTTTTCTTATACTCTTATCTTATAATAAGTGGGCGGCTAATTGGACTGTGATTATTACGCTTTTTGGCTGGGGTGGAATCATAAAAGGCATATGGCTGATCGTCTTCCCGAATACGATATCAAAGGTCATGCAGGCTTACCGGGAAAATAAGCTCCTCCCAGCGGTCCATTCTCTCGTAGCGCTTGCCGTCGGGGTGTGTTTGACTTTTCTTGGATATTTTGCCGGTCGGTCTTAAACTTCCGTTAAGAGAAATACGGGAAGTCCGTTGTCCCTAATTTCACAGGCAAAATAGGAAAAAACCGGGGAGAGCGCCCATCTTTCGATATAGAACGAACTGCGGCTGTCTCTATTCTCTATAAAAAAAAGAGGACACCTTTTCGCACAATAGCTCAAATTCTTGCTTATTCAAAACCTTCAGCGCCAATTCATCATTTTTAGATACGCCAACTATGCCGTTTCTCTTTCTAAGCGCGAAGATCGGCCTGGAAAAATATTTATGGCGTTTTGTTAAAGTCAGAAATAACACAAAATTATTCTCATCGAATCTTTCTTCCACGTAATCCAGGCCTATGCTCAGTAAAAAATCTCCTTTTATAAATATGGGGCATTGGGTACCGGCAAGAAAAGTCTCGTTTCTACTTTTCTCTTTATAAAATTGAAGGTACGGCAGTTCAGAGTAAAAAGCATAATCTTCGAAGTATTCTATCTTCCGATATTTACGGAAGGTAGGGTCGATAATATATATATTGGGTATGAGGCTAATGGTTTTGTCCGTGACTTTCAGGGCGACATGGGAGCCCCTGGGGGCCTGAAAGAAATTAGATTCTGAAACATAAACAAAGTTGATAGAATACCTATTATCCAACAGGGTAGAGACCCTTTCATACATATAGACTGCCAGGTCTCCGCATAGTCCATAGCAACCTTCCGTTAACACTATCTTTCCGTCTTTGTCAAAGTGATGTATGTTATGCAATGTCCATTCTTTTTTTTCGAAATCGACGGTTAGCCGCGTATTGAGATCGATCAAGTCTTTAAGACCGGAATACCTGACGGGTTCCATGATCTTCTTTATTTTTTCATAATACGGGCCCTTCTTATCGACATCGACCAGTCCTAATTCCTGGGCGTTTGCTCTTATCCAGCGCATAGACTCCGCTAGACATATCGATACTATAATACAGGCAAAAAGTATGCTTAAGATTTTGTAAAAGCGCACTTTTTTGTGAAGCTTCTCTAATTCTTGCATGCTTTTTTTATTCATGGTTGACATTATATCATAATATTAATCAAACGCGCCATAAATTCACCGGGTGTAAGAAATGAGAATAAATGGGGCGGTCTATTTTAGAAGAGCCGGAAAACAGAACAGTCCATTCTTTACCCCAATTCCGTTAACATCCAATTTTCGTTGACGGGAGAATGGCTTCGGCGTATAATCTAGTACACAACTTGGTTACACAATAACCAACAGCAGGAATGACTTTGCCAGATCACTGAGGCGGAATCATGAGCGCGAATAAGAGCCATATAGAGAATATCAAGGAACGGACCGAGAAGACGGCCTCTTATAAAACGATAGAGATATTGTACTCTTTCGCGATCGCAACGCTGCTAGGGGGGTCCGTAATTCGCGGGAGCGGTATCCTGAACAAGGTTTTAGGCGGAGTCGTCACGATGAAATGGGACCTTGTCCCTCCTACATTCGCGCTCCTGTTCCTGGCGATGACCTTTTTCTTTCACTACAGGAAGATCGTGATACTTGTGGTAGATTCTCTCTGGGGCGAACTCGCTTCGGTGTCTCTGGCATCCCTCTTTTGTCTGTGCTGCCTCTTTACGCTCTGGAGACCAACGTTCTGGCCGATCTTCGTTGTCATATGCCTTCTAATACCATGCACAAAAAACCTGCTCCTCTATAGCAGGCTTAAGAATCAGAGGCGCATTCTCGGCTGGAAAGACAGACATCCCCTTGAGCGGCGGTTCGGCACGTGGTTCCTCATCGCGCTTGACTATTTCATCTTTTCCGCGATGATAGGAGCTCTCGGTTTCCTGATACTGAATAACCCCTCGCTTGTCCTCGAACAGTGGATAGCGAACATCATTCTATTCGCGCTTATCCTGAAATTCTGCATCTTCAACCTTTATTATTTCTACACTGAGGAAAAAATCCCAAAATTGGAGGCTGAAATCGAGGCTTTCTTCAATTCCCAGCCTCCCGGGTCTTACGAGTAGGGAACCCCATGGACGGTTCTCACGCTGAACTTGGGAGAAATGGGGACGGTTGTTAATGCTCTCTGATTAGGTAACGCTTTTTATACCTACCGAATTGTTGAGCTAGCATAAACGTTACTGTAACAAATACGCCCCTCTGTGATATAATATATCCGCAGTGTATGTTTGGGCTGAAAAAGGAAGGAAATTAATGAGGATCTGGGATATTCCCGCACAAAGGCTTTGCCGTAATCATCTCCTGGGTGAACACAGGGAATTGCACGCGATATGGTCGATCTTGACTAAAAACAAAAGGGGATACGCTAGGCACCCGGAAACTATCCGCTGGAAAAATAAATTAGCCGCCCTATACATACGACATACAAAACTGGTAAAGGAGATGAAAAACAGGGGGTACCGGCATAACAGTAATCTCAATAGCCGGCTGGCTACCGGCTCCAAGAGGCAGAATATGTTCATAGATTCATGCAAAAAGCAGCATAAGATATTAAAGGGCAAGAATTGTAATTGCAGGGTTTGATCCGGCAGATCTTTCCAAAAATAGGGGTACAAATTGATAAAAAATAGGATGTGTCCCTAAGCCTCCACGCTTTATACATTTAAGCGAAATGCAAACTGCGGGAATGCGACCCCAATAATAGAATAACCGAAAAACGCAGCCTAAAAGAAAGTCCTTGACATTTGCCGGGAATGTGGTACAATTGTGACCACGATAGAGGTTTTTTTAGGTTTGGTTGGTGTTTTAAAATTGTGAATAGTTGGGATACTGCATTTAGACCTTTCAGATATCAGCACACCATTCATAAAACTCTCAAAACCGACAATCCATAACTTGTTTCCGGCTCTAGAGTTAGCAATCTAAAAAAACGATGCTATTGTAAAGACGGCAATAATGCGCCTTGCGCCAAACCTTGGGAAGTTGCAAGTTGTCACAACATGCGTTGTGTAAAATAGGGCATTTTTACCGAGAATGCCCCGAAAGGCGCTGTTTTGTAACCATTTAAATAAAAGGAGGGAAATAGGAAAGAAAAGATATGGAGTAAGTGATTGTTTTAGAATGTGTAATGCTCCGCTTTTAGCGGAAAAGTAAAAAAGGAGAATAAAATAATGGAAAAAGTAAATAAACTGTACGTCGGCAACCTGAGCTTCAATACAACTGAGGATGAGCTAAGGGGCTATTTCGAACAAAAAGGAATAACGCCCAAGTCGGTGACCCTGATAAAGGACAAATATACCGGCAACGCGAAGGGCTTCGGCTTTGTCGAAGTTGAATCGCAGGAAGTGATGCAGAAAGCGACTCAGGAGATGAACGGTAAAGAGTTTAACGGAAGAACGCTTACGGTGAACGAAGCAAGGCCGCCGAAGGAAAAATTTGGCGGGTCAAGCTTTGGATCCGGAAGAAACTCGAGATATTAATATACGGGCATCAGCGATAATCAAAAAGGCGGGTGAAACATCCCGCCTTTTTGATTTTAGGCCGTTTCAGGATTTGAATTCAATCTGGCGCCAGATCTGAACTTAGAATCGACCCCGCCTCAAGGAAACACTTGAGGCGGTTTTTATTTAGGAGTATAATTAACCCCATGAAGAAAATCGTTATTTACATAATTCTTACATTTCTCCTTAGTTCGATCGGCTATTATCTAATCATCCATTCAAAGGCTTTAGGCATCAGCCCTTTCATTGTCATGTTCTATTTAATGTGGTGCCCCGGACTTTCCGGCATAATCACCTCGCTTGTATATGAGAAAAATCTATCCGGTATCGGTTTGAAGCCGGGCCGGCCACAGTGGCTAGTGTTGGGGTATTTTTTACCGATTTGCTATGCGACCCTTGCCTACGGAATTATCTGGCTGTTTGGCCTTGGCGGGATCAACCCCGATTACCGATTCAATGCCTTCAAAGTGATTTTTTTAGGCACTTTATTCAACGTAGCTTTCGCAACGGGGGAGGAAATAGGCTGGCGCGGATTCCTGGTGCCCAATCTTTATAAGTTGACAACTTTTACAAAAACCTGCCTGATCACCGGCATAATCTGGTCGGTATGGCATTTTCCGTTGATCATTTCCGGCATATATCTGGCCAAGATGCCGGTCGGCCCACAACTTCTGCTTCTGGTGGTGACAGTCACAGCGATGACATTTCCTATCAGTTGGTTGAGATTGAATTCAGGCAGTGTCTGGCCGGCGGCCCTGCTTCATGCCAGCCATAATCTTTATATTCAGAGGTTTTTTGACCCGATAACAACCGAAACCGGCTCCATATCAAAGTACATGACCGGCGAATCCGGGATCGTTATGATGGCTATCTTTATCGGGTTAGCATTGATTTTTTGCGGTTTAAGAAAAAAGTTGCCTATTCAAGACCGGGGAAATGAAAGAATTTAAAGAACTCATAAAATTTCTTTTGGGTTTCATGCCGTGGATCCTATTCCTTTTTCTGTCCGGCCATACATTGGCCAGCCTGGAAAGATCTATCATTATTTGTATTTTAGCCAGCCTTATATTTGGCTTTAGAGAATTGCGCAAAGGTTTCATTCTTCATTGGGGAACCCTTCTTTTCTTTACAAGTTGCACAATAACCCTCAATCTCATGGATGTGACATTTGTCGCGAAAAACATGGGGATAATCTCAAACGGATTTCTCGCGTCCCTTATATGGGTGACAATTTTTATAGGAAAACCGTTTACCCTGCAATACGCAAGAGCTGATCTTCCAAAAGAACTGTGGGATGATCTAAGGATCGTGCGTAGTTGCCGGTTTATAGCGACCATCTGGGCATTATTATTGACTTTCTCCACATCTATCTCGTGCTTCAGGGCTCTAAACCCAACTTTATACCCTGACCGAATTTATTTTGACATTAGCATCGGGATCATTTTAGGAGGGGTCATTTTCACATCTTTGTATAAAAGATATAAGCGGGCCGGGCACTAAAAAGGCAGCTTTAAAGGCCATTCCAACCTGGTTAGATTTGGCAGGTTAAAAAAATCTGGACCCCGGGACGGCTCTCGCCGTGAACCTGTGCGAAAGGGGGACGGCCCCTAAGCAATAAAGCATATACCGGACTCCTTGCCTCTACCGAATTTGAGCGAAACGAATAGTTCGGGGCAATTATTTAAGTTG
>MHFD01000027.1:37191-38069 GCA_001804045.1 Omnitrophica bacterium RBG_13_46_9 | reverse complement strand
GGAGATGATTTTGTCGAATTTGATTCCATGATTAATATGCGCCCATCTCAAGGCAATAGAAGCCGGGGAGTGGATAATGAGGCGATCCGGCAAAAAATAATAGAGGTCGTTAACAAATGGATAAAGAGATGAATTATCAACATAAGAACCTTGCGGCGGGACGCTGGAACGAATTATCTTTTGTCGAGCAGATGGCCAATATTGGAAGCGAAGTAGAGCGCGCTCTCAACTGGCAAGCAAAACACAATACTCGCTATTGTCAAAAGTCAATCGAGCGTTCCCTTGAATTAATCGATTTGACTTTGGATAGCGTCAAAATCTTTCCACGCCTTAAAGAAATAGCCCGTTTACGCGAAGCAATTGTGGATTATTTCTTTGGCACAAACCAGTTTAAGTTTACGGATAAGTCTTTAAGGAAGTATTTTTTAAACTTTACCTTTGCGGCACGCAGAGACCGCTAGCTCGAACCATCCCGAAGAATAACTTAGCGCAATTTAGGTACGGTCCATTTTGTTAAGCACAAAGCCAGGATCGTAGGCGAAAAACTCGAAATGTCTTAGAAAAATTAATGAAAAATAGGGGCCCGTGTGTCCCAAATTTCATCATGCCGATAAAATCAGGTGCCTGATTTTTCTTTGCTCAGATTCAATAGTCTGCTCATATTCCCCTCTGCGTGCAGGCGGTATTTCAAATATAAGGACTTTAAGGAATTCATAGTAGGCATTGCTATCTTCGGGATACGTTCTCCAATTTTATAGGGTGAAAATACATCAAAAATATTTTGCACAAATATATTTTAAGGGTATAATATTGTACATAATATAGCAAAATGAAAATAAATAAAACTCTATTTAGCTTATCCGTTTCATTTTTAACCG
>MHFD01000027.1:34689-37110 GCA_001804045.1 Omnitrophica bacterium RBG_13_46_9 | reverse complement strand
ATATAAGAACGATAATATATTGGGCATTACGGCCGAAGAGACTTTTTTTGACGGTGGCGCCGACATAGCGAATTTTAAACAGGCGAATCTCGAACTCAAATCCCAGCAGGAAACTTTGAGGGCAACCATACTCGAAACAGAATTTGAGACGCAAAGGCTTTTTTACGGGCTGCTTCTGGCCTATGAAACAAAACGCATAGCGAAAGACCTCGTGGATCAGGCCGAGGCGCATTATGAAGAGGTCAAAACCAAATTCGAACATGGGACGGCTTCAAAATTTGATGTGCTTCAGTCCAAGGTGCAGGTCTCGCGCCTGATGCCGCAGCTAATCAACGCGGAAAATTCTATCCAGCTTATAATGACAGAGTTTAAAAAGCTCCTTTTCCTCAATATGCAGGAAGAGGTGATAATAAAAGGGGAGCTTGAATACGCGCCCATAGAGATAAACGAAGAATCGTTCCTGATGGAGGCATATGCAAACAGGCCGGAGATGAAATTGAAGTCTTTGGGGGTCGATATCGAGAAATGGGGCATTGAATTCGCGAAAGCGACCGGAGCGCCCCAGGTAAGCGGAAATTTTGAATATGCGGCAAGGTCCGGCGACGTCAGCGACATGGTCAATAAAAGGCATGGTAACTGGAGTATCGGCTTGAAAACGTCGATCGCGCTTTTTGACGGGTTTTCCACCGCGGCGAAAATAAACGAGGCAAGGGCAAAATATAAACACGCGATGCTTGACAAAGAAGATTATATCGAACAGATAAGTGTTGATGTGCGCAACGCCTGCCTTAACATGCGCGAAGCGGAATCGGTCATACGCGCACAAAAAGACAGTATCGTAGAAGCAAAAGAATCCTTAAGGCTCTCCGAGGTGCGTTATGATACCGGCGTAGGAATAAATCTTGATGTCTTTGATGCCCAGGTAGCCCTGGCCCAGATCGAGCAAAGTCTCGCGCAGGGCATCTATGATTACATAACAGCCAAGGCCGACCTCTACAGGGTAATGGGCAGGGAATTTTCTAGGGAGGAAAATTAAATATGGGAAATTTAGACATTAATAAGATCAGGCAAAAGATATCCGAGGAAAGGCGGCTGTTGGCGGATAAGACAAAGAAGAGGCCCAAACTCTTTATGGGGATTGCCGTTTTGGCGGCGATCATCCTGGTAACCATATTTGTCGTCTCAACCCGTGAAAAAGTGAAATGGAGCAACCTTATAAAGGTCTCCGGCATAATAGAAGGGGATGACGTGCGGATCTCATTCAGGGTACACGGAAAAATAGATGAATTGCTTTTTGATGAGGGCGACCTGATAAAGAAAGACCAGGTAGTCGCGAGGCTCGTAAAAGACGAGCTCACGCAGTCAAAGAACGAGTCCGCCGCGGCACTTAAGCAGGCGGAATACCAGCTTGAGCTGGATGCCCTTGATTACCAAAGGGCGCAGAGACTATTTGAGCAGGGAGCGATCTCAGAACAGTCAAGAGACGAAGCCAAGACAAAATCGGAGACAAATAAGGCCAACGTCGAGCAATTGCGCTCAGCGTTAGACCTTGCGGAAATAAAACTCGGGTGGGCGGACCTTGCCTCGCCGCTTGACGGGTATATCATCACAAAGAGCTCGCTTAAGGGAGAAGTCGTGCAGAGCGGCACCCCTGTCTTTACGGCTATCGACCTTAACGACATATGGGTGACAGGATATATAAATGAAACCGATCTCGGAAAGGTCAAGCTGAACCAAAAAGCATATATCATGGCCGATACTTATCCTCATAAAAAATATGACGGCTGGGTTTCTTTTATCTCCCAGCAATCGGAATTCACGCCAAAATACATCCAGACCCAGGAAGAGAGAGTAAAATACGTCTATAGGGTAAAAGTGCGGGTCGACAATTCAAGCCTTGAATTAAAGCCCGGCATGCCTGCCGATGCCTATATTATCCTAAACTCGGAATAACGATGCCTGCTATAAAAGCCGTAAATCTATCAAAGAAATTCGGAGATCTTACGGCCGTAAACAACCTTAACCTTGATGTCGAAATAGGAGAGATATTCGGCCTATTGGGTCCCGACGGCGCCGGTAAGACCACTACCATGCGCCTTTTGACCGGCATATTGGAGCCCACCGGAGGCGAGGCCTGGGTCTATGAAAAGCACATCGTAAAGGAAGCCGAACCGCTTAAGGAGCGCATCGCTTACATGTCACAGAGATTCGGCCTCTATGAAGAACTGAGCGTGATAGAGAACATCAATTTCTATGCCGATGTATACGGCGTCGCAAAAGAAAAACGCGAAGAGACCATCGACCGCCTTCTGGGCTTCTCGGGCCTCCTTCCCTTTAAAAAACGCTTTGCCGGAAAGTTATCCGGCGGCATGAAGCAAAAGCTGGGGCTGGCCTGCGCCCTTATCCATACGCCTCAAGTCC
>MHFD01000027.1:30802-34627 GCA_001804045.1 Omnitrophica bacterium RBG_13_46_9 | reverse complement strand
CCAATAGCAAGGCCGTGAGCGTGGAGAACCTCGAAAAGAAATTCGGCGATTTTACGGCTGTAAATCGTATCAGCTTTGAAGTCTCGCCGGGCGAGATCTTCGGGTTTCTGGGACCTAACGGCGCGGGGAAATCCACTACCATTAGGATGCTGTGCGGCATCATCCCTCCCACTTCGGGAAAAGGGCATGTGATAGGTTATGACATAATAAAAGAACAGCATAAAATCAAAGAGCATATCGGTTATATGTCGCAAAGATTTTCTCTATATAACGATCTGACGGTGGAAGAAAACATCAATTTTTACAGCGGCATATACAAAATTCCCAAGGATGAAAAAAAAGCACGGTTTGAAATGACCGTCCGCACCGCCGGGCTGGAAGGTATGGAGTCGCGCATTACCGCTACGCTGGCAGGCGGCTGGAAGCAGCGCCTGGCTCTGGGGTGCGCGCTTCTGCACAAACCAAAGATCATATTCCTTGACGAGCCCACTTCGGGAGTCGATCCGATAACACGGGCCAACTTCTGGGGGGTCATAAAAAAACTGGCGTCGATGGGCGTAACGGTCTTTGTAACCACGCATTATATGGACGAGGCGGAAAACTGCGACCGCATGGTTTTGATTTACCGGGGCACGATTATTGTCATGGGCACACCCGAAGAAATGAAAACAAAACACATGAAAAATGAGGTCCTTGAAATCGCGCTGGCCGATTCACAGAACTGGCTGGACAAAGTCAAAAAAATAGAAGGCGTTAAAGAAGCCGCGCTTTTCGGGTCCACAATACACGCCGTTGTCTATGACAGCCGGAAGGCCATACCGGCAATAAAGGCGTCTCTTGAAAAAGAGGGGCTAAAGGGATTCGGTGTCAATAAAATACTTCCGTCGCTTGAAGACGTATTCGTTTCTTCTATAGAAAACTATGACCAAAGAGAATCTGAAAAGAGTTAGGGCAATAGCCTGGAAGGAGTTTATCCAGATCAAGCGTGACCCGCGCTCGCTTGGTCTGTCGTTGGCTATCCCTATATTTTTACTGTTTATATTCGGCTACGGCCTTTCGCTCGATATTGACCATATACGCACCGTCGTATGGAACAGGGACGGTTCCCAGCTTAGCCGCGATTTCCTGCTTAATTTCGAATATTCCAAATACTTCAAGATAATCGGCCACGCGGATAACTACCGTGATATTCAACATATGATCGACAGCGGCAAAGTGCTTATGGCCTTGGTCATAGACAGGGACTTTTCTCATTACCTGAATTCGGGAAAGCCCGCGCCCCTGCAACTTATTATTGACGGAAGCGACGCCAATACCGCGACTATCGCCAGGGGTTATGTACAGACAGTCGTGGGAACTTACAATATAAAGCTTTTCAATAGCACGTTTGCCGAATACGGTCTTAGACCGCCCAAATCAGTGGATGCCCGCTCGAGGATATGGTTCAACGAAGGATTGAAGAGCACATGGTTTATCGTGCCAGGGGTCATCGGAGTGATCATTATGATCATTTCGGCATTGGTCACGTCTCTTTGCGTAGCCCGCGAATGGGAAAGAGGCACCATGGAGCAGCTGATCTCCACTCCGGTCAAGTCCACGGAGCTTATCATAGGAAAATTTATACCATATTTTGTCATAGGTTTTTTTGACCTTGGCTTGGGGGTGCTCATGGCCAGGTTTTTATTCGGCGTTCCGTTCAAAGGCAGTTATTTTTTGTTTATTGTATTGAGCACGTTATTTTTAACAGGCGCCCTGGCGCAGGGTATCACGATTTCCGTAGTGGCGAGGTCGCAGCTAATGGCGAGTCAGCTGGCAAGCCTCGCCACTCTTATACCGACCATCCTCTTATCCGGATTTATTTACCCTATCTTCAATATGCCCAAGGCGCTTCAGACAGTCACTTACCTTATTCCCGCGCGGTATTATATCGTCATATTGAGGGAGATGTTCTTAAAAGGCGGCGGGATAGACACGATGTGGGACGAGATGATCTTTCTGGTATTATTTGCTTCGCTGGCGTTTGTTCTGGCGATCAGGAAATTCAAGAAAAAGGTCATCTTAAAGTAAGGCCGAAGGATAAGTCATGTTTGAACGGATAAATGCGATTTTAATAAAAGAGTTTAAACAGATCTTCCGCGACCCGCGGATGAAGACCGTTATTTTTATCACGCCCCTCATACAGATAATACTCTTTGGTTATGCGGCCAATAAGGATATCAATTATGTCCCCATGGCCATTTACGACAGAGACAATACCAATGAAAGCCGCGAGATCCTGCGCAGGTTTACCTATTCTAAATATTTCATACCCAAGCATTATATTTACACTGAAGAAGAGATGAACTGGCTCCTGAACAAGGCGCAGGTGACGGTCGTCGTACATGTAGACCGCGGTTTCGGACGGAATCTCGTGTCCGGAAAGAACGCGACTATGCAGCTAGTATATGACGGCACGGACTCAAATACCGCTATGATCGTCATGGGGTACGCCAATGCAATCATAAGCGACTACCAGAATCATGTGCTTAAAGAAAGGGCTGACGCGATGGGGTTGCCGTCGAGGGCGCCCAAAGTGGATCTGAGAGACCGCGCCTGGTTCAACGGGAACCTCGTCTCAAGAAACTACTATCTGCCGGGGGTAATAGCGGTCATAGTGACCATGATGTCTCTTCTTTTGAGCGCGATGGCCATAGTAAAAGAAAAAGAGATAGGCACCATGGAACAGCTTATTGTAAGCCCCTTAGCGCCGATCGAGCTTATTGTAGGCAAGCTAGCCCCCTTTGCCGTCATCGCGCTTATTCAGGTCATCCTTATCACCATACTGGGGGTAGGGTGGTTTAACATACCATTGAGGGGAAATCCGCTGTTATTGATGTTTTCCGCCTTTATCTATTTATTTACTACTCTGGGGGTAGGGCTTTTTATCTCGACCATATCCTCCACACAGCAGGAAGCGATGATGTCGGTCTTTCTTTTCTATATGCCGACGATGCTCCTTTCCGGATTCGCCTATCCTATAGCCAACATGCCGCCGGTCATACAATGGCTTACCTTCTTTAACCCCTTGCGGTATTTCCTGGTGATCATAAGGGGCATATTTTTGAAAGGGGTAGGGATCGATATCTTATGGGTGCAAATGGCGATCTTGGTGGTAATGGGATTTGTGGTCATTACTTTAAGCGCATTGAAATTCCGCAAGAGCCTGGGTTGACCTCCGGGGCCGGTTCTCGATAAATCCTTTATTTTCAGGCAGTCATTAAGAATTATTGCTTGCTTTCGAGTTTAAATTACTTGAGATGGCTTTATCCCGGGTGTATAATTAAGTTAAAAAAAGGGGGTGACATGCGAAATATTGCGAAGATACTGTTGCCGGTCGCGCTTGTAAGTTTCATATTAGTCGGGTGCGGAAGCAGCGTAAGTGAGAATAAACCTATTTCCGAGGTAAACAAGGAAGCCCAGTCAATGTCAGTCGACAAGCTTAAAGCCACGGTCAACAAATACCAGGCAGCGATTCAGTCCAAAAAAGCCGATATAGATAATTTGACCGCGCAGATCCAAAAAATTCCCATAAAAGACATGCTGGGAGACGAAGCAAAAAAACTTAAAGCCGATATCCAGAATCTGAATAACTCCATAAGGGCTCTTATGGAAAGACTGGGCATATATGCCCAGCAGTTAAGAAGTAAGATGTAAACATTTTTCCATTCTAACGTTTAAAGACAAAACTTTAGGCGGTCCCGTTTTTTAGAGTTATAATCTTTTTATGATACCCTTTATAAACCTGCCGGTAAAGATAGTGCGGCTTTTCACTTCCAACGTCTCGCC
>MHFD01000027.1:29455-30781 GCA_001804045.1 Omnitrophica bacterium RBG_13_46_9 | reverse complement strand
ATGTTTGGGCATGTTCATGGGATTCATTCCTTTAAACGGGCCCATGTTTATCGTTCTTCTTATATGCTTTTTTCTGTTCAGGATAAACAGGCTTGCCGCAATGCTTGTCCTTCCCCTATTTAAACTTTTCTATATACTCGGTTTAAGTTCGCTTACTGATGCGGCCGGAGGCGTCCTTCTTATTAACGCGAATTTCCTTGCGCCTCTCTGGAGCTTTATAACACATCTTCCCATATTTGCGCTATTGGACCTCAATAATACGCTTGTAGCAGGCGGTCTTGCGATATCCGCCCTACTGTGCTTCCCTGTATATATGACTTCCAAAAAAGGCGTCGTTACCCTCAGGGCAAAATATTTTGACAAAATAAAAAATTCCAGATTTGTGAAAGCATTTTTGAAAATACCCATAATCGCAAAAATCGTCACGCTGTCAGATAAGATAAAGGGCGATGAGTAGTGAAGATATTTAACTTAAAAGGCATAATAATACTGGCGGCGGTCTTCCTGGCCGCGCAGCTTGCGTTTGCTTTTATTATCTCGCCGATTTTCGGGCCGATAGTGATAGAAAATATCAATAAAACGACCGGTGTGAAAATCTCCGTCGAAAAAATAATCGTATGGCCGCTTACCCTTTCATTCTCTTTTAATGATTTAAAAGTTTTCAATCCGGATAATGGGAAAGAACGCATCGCGCTTGTTAAAAACGCTTCTTTAAAGATAAGCCCGATAGCGCTTTTGTCCAAACGGCTTGTTGTATCTAAACTTGCCGTATCGGATGCCGAAATAACTTTAAAAGGCGAGCCTGACGGAAGTTTCAATGTCCAGAAACTATTAAAACCCAAGGAAGAAGTAACCGCAAGGCCAGGCATGTTTGACGGATTTAAGAAAAAGAAGGACTGGTTCGGCAAAATATATGAAGCAGTCAGAAATAAGACTTCCAAAGAAGCCGCGGGAAAGAAGGCCGCCGAGCAAAAGCAGGCAAAGAAAACAGAAAAACAAGTCGTTGAGTTGCCGCGGGGCCGCAGAGTACGGTTCATAACGCCCAAAGACCGCTATGTATTTGAAATCAAGGATTTTGAGATCAAAAACTCCCTTATTAAATTGGAATCTGACTCAGGGGAAACGGTCGATGTCAATAAGGCGTCTCTTTATATCAAAGATCTGGGGCTGGATCCCGCAAGCGGAGCGCGCATCAGCAAGTTCGGCGCAAAGGGCGCCATCATTAAAAGCGGCAGGGCTTCCGGAAGCTTTAATCTTGATTACGCGCAGAGTTTTTCGGGAGGCAGCGAGAAGATAGCCGCGGCCCTTTCCGCAAAAGACATAGAC
>MHFD01000027.1:28993-29445 GCA_001804045.1 Omnitrophica bacterium RBG_13_46_9 | reverse complement strand
TCAAGTTTATTTACAGGGATTCGCTTCCCGTTGATTTTGAAAAAGGGACTTTATCTATTAGTTCACGCACAAATATCGCGGACGGAGCGCTTGATTCCGACAACTCAATAATTCTGGAAAACCATACGGTTATCCCTAAAGACAATAGACAGTCTGTGGGATTTTTTCCGTTTCCCCTTGTCTGCGAAGCGCTTAATAAAATCAGCCCCGTCAGGCTGAATTTTCAGATAACAGGCACCATGGATAATCCACAGTTTAAAGGCTTTGAGGACGTGCTCTTGAATCTGATCAAACCGTATATCGCTGATGTCACCGAAAACCTAAAACAGCAAGGTATAAGCGCGCTCAGCAATCTGCTGAATAAAAAAACAGGGCCTTCCGGGGAAAGCGCCCCTTCCGGAAATGACTCTGCCGCACAAGTCATTGAATCGATCAAGTCTCTATTCGGCGAT
>MHFD01000027.1:28741-28944 GCA_001804045.1 Omnitrophica bacterium RBG_13_46_9 | reverse complement strand
GAACCGCTCACCGATCGGGTAACTCTTGGGAGAGGCCCAGACTGCCTCAGGTATTATCTTGAGGCAGTCTTATTTTACGGGTATAATTTATGGCACGCATCCGGAAAGGATAAACACATGAAGATCACCGTGTTTTTGTTGATCTTATGCGCCGTTGTGCAAATACCGTGTCCGTTTCTGCGCGCCGAGAACATCCCCGAGGA
>MHFD01000027.1:18704-28658 GCA_001804045.1 Omnitrophica bacterium RBG_13_46_9 | reverse complement strand
CCGCGCCCTTACAGGCGTGGCTTTCTGGTTCATGGGTAAAGGCGCGGCATGACCCCGATCCGGCTAGATCTTGCTGTATATGTTTTAAAACTGAGATTTCCCATCTTCCTACGCTAAATCGCTTACAATAAGGGGCTGTGCATAATTATGCTCGGACCGCCACCCAAGATAAAGCTTGAGAAGGTCCTATTCGGGGGGTATAATTGAAATCAAACTTTAAATCAACTCCAAACTCCATGAGAAAAGAGATAATTTTTTTTATATTTCTTGTCTTTATCATCGCGCTATACTGTCATGCCGCCGAAGAAAGCGGCAACAATAAAAACGGCGGATCAGTCACCATAACAGGCACAATACAGCGCTTTTCGGCCGGGGGCGGATTCTACGGAATAAAAGGAGACGACGGCAAAGAATATAATCCCCTTGGGCTTACCGATGGATTTCGGATTGAAGGCCTAAAAGTGAAGCTCCACCGCCTTACAGCGGTGGCTTCTCTTTTTACAGGGTTCCGCTCTATCGGTGGAGCGGAACCCTGAACCGAAAGCCATTCATCCGCGCCCTTACAGGCGTGGCTTTCTGGTTCATGGGTAAAGGCCTGCGGGAGGCTTATCGAGAAGAAATTGCTTTTCAATTCCCCGTATATACCTATAGAAATCGTCAATATAGAAAGGAGGTAGATATGGTAAAAAAGTTTTTGATCCTGTCTCTGTTTTGTTTGCTCGCAATGTCACAATCAGCTAAAGCCGAAGACTCTGAACCTATCCAATTGGCTATATTTAACCCTATTCAGATCGTACCCGAAACAGATTCTATCAATGGAGCGCGTCTTAGCCTTTTTTACACTGTAAACAAAGATGTCAGCGGATTAAGTCTTGTATGGCTTGGCGTAAACAGGGCTACTGGCGACGTAAAGGGAGTCGAAATCGGACTTGGAAACTGGGTCGAGGGCTCCTCCTATGGTCTGCAGGCCGGCCTTTTAAACCATGCGGGGAAGCGTTTCGTCGGCCTGCAATACGGGGCGGTGAACATCACCGAAGGTGACTTCACCGGTATACAGTGGGGTTTTGTCAACTGGACAGAGGGATTCATGCATGGTTCGCGGTGCGGCGTCGTGAATATCTCGAAAGGCCAGTCTGCGGGCGCGGATCTAGGCATAGTGAATTATAACGACGGGTCTTTTAACGGTTTTCAAGGGGGATTTTTCAATTACGCCGCGGAAATGCGCGGGGTCCAGCTTGGACTTGTTAACTACACTAAATCTCTTAATGGCCTCCAGATAGGCTTAGGCAACTACAACGGCAATAAGGAACCTCTTGAATTCATGGTCCTTGTCAATTGGTCGTTCTAATTAAATAAAGAACCTATCCGACCTCGTAGGTTGGGTAGGTTCCACTATATTACATGAAGATCGCGTATTTAATACTGGCGTTTAAGAATCCTGACCAGGTCGCTCGCCTTGTCACAAGGCTTAATAATGAAAATACGTTTTTCATGGTTCATTATGATAAGAAATCCCCCCTTCATGAATACCGGCGTCTCGTAGACTGCTTAAGACACCTTTCGAATGTACATTTTATGGAACGGTACAAAACGTATTGGGCTCACTTCAGCAATCTTTATGTCCAGCTTAGGGGGATCGAAGAAATAATCGAGAAGCGTATACCTTTTGATTATCTGACATATACGACCGGGCAGGATTATCCGATAAAGCCTTCGCAAGAAATCCTGGATTTCCTGGAGAAAAATGACAAAAAACTTTTCTTAAGATGCTATCCGATTTCCGCTATATGGGGCGCGGGGGGATGGAGCCGCATAGAACGGTATCACATACGCATACCGGGAATACCCCGTTTTCTCTATAGGGTGCCTTTTTTAAAGAGACGATTGCCAAAAGGCTACGAATTTTTCGGAGGTTCCGCGTACTGGTGGTTCACAAAAGAATGCATACAATATATACACAACCACATCAGGGAAAATCCTTCCTTCCTTGATTTTTTTAAATATGGCAGGTCTGTAGTGGAAATATTCTTCCATACGGTCGTGTTAAACTCGCCTTTTAAGAAAAGCGTGGTAAATGACGATTTGAGGTATATTGTGTGGCCGTGGAAAGGCTCGCCGCATCCTGTCACATTCGACAAAAGTCATTTTGAAAAAATAGCGCGATCGCCAAAATTATTCGCCAGGAAATTTGATATGCGGCTTTATCCTGAAATATTGGACATGATCGACAAGGAGTTATTGCATCTATGATTTACTTTTAACCTTGAGATAGCTTCGGCAGTTAAATGACCTTTCACTAAAAATTGGATTTTGCCCTGCAGAAATCCGCGAAAGCATCCGTATGGCAGATTTCTACAGGACTAGCCCCATACAATCTCATAGATTGTGTGGGGCCGTAAAAAATGTTAAAATATCCATAAAAAGGAAGAGGCGCTTAGAACCGCCCCGATAAGCGGATAAAATGAAGCAGGTAGGCGTTAATATTATCATATCATTACTCTCGGCATGTTTAGCGATTATATTAATCGAAGCCCTGCTTAGAGTATATACTTACCCCCTTTACCCCTATGGCCAAAATTCATGTGAGCTTAAAGAAGGTCGGAACACAATTTGTGACTATGATCCTGTCCTTGGCTGGAAAATACGCCCAAACACCAAAGCGATAAATATTTGCGATGAATACGCTACTTTAGAATATTTTAATTCCAAGGGTGTACGCGGCCCGGAATATCCTTACGCCAAAGATGAGGATGAGTATAGAATTCTTATAATCGGTGATTCGTTTGCTGAGGGTTGGACCGTAAATTTTGATGACCTGTTTTCCGAGATATTGAAGCGGAATTTAAATACTGCGCTGAATAGACATTTTGAAGTAATCAATGCCGGTGTGCGCGGGTACAGCACCGATCAAGAGCTCTTATTTTTCCAGAACGAAGGGAAAAAATATAATCCGGATCTCGTTATCGTTATTTTCTATGACAATGATGTATGGTACAACGGCCGACCGCTATTCTTCGGCACAGATAAGCCGCTTTTTAGGCTGGAAAACGGTATCCTTAGTCTAACAAATGTGCCGGTTCCAAGACCGGATGAATATAAGACCGAGGATCGAGTTGAAACCCGATCTGTCAAAGGTAAGGATTCAAAGCTTGAAAAGATCAGACAATGGCTCGACAGGCATTCATATTTATATAGAGCTTTGCGGAAGAGGGTTAAAAGTGTATATTGCATACACTCCTTAGCGATAAAACTGAGGTTAACAGCCCTGCAAAAGGCGGATGACTATAACACATCTTACAATAAAAATGTCTCTTTCCCATCCGAATATAACGCATATAAAAAGGCTTATAGCGATGATATTGCCCGGTCCTGGAAAATAACCGAGGCTTTGCTTGTCCAGTTAAATAAGGAAACTATTGCTGCGGGAGGCAGATTGCTTGTTGTTTATACCCCTTCGCGTGCATGCATTTACCCGAAAGAATGGCAATCCGTAAAAAGGCGATGCGGGTTTTCGGATAAGGATTGGGACGCGGGACAGATCGGCGCCGAATTAAGCAGCATCTGCAGAAAAAATAGTATCTCTTTGATTGATACTATGAAATTATTTAAATTTAAAACTCATAAATTAAAACAACAACTATACTCCAGGGGTACCGACAATCATTTAAACAGAAACGGACACAGATTTCTAGGAGATATCATATCTCAATATATCATCTCTAACCTTAAAATGAAGTGAAGCTCCACCGCCTTACAGCGGTGGCTTCTCTTTTTACAGGGTTCCGCTCTATCGGTGGAGCGGAACCATGAACCGAAAGCCATTCATCCGCGCCCTTACAGGCGTGGCTTTCTGGTTCATGGGTAAAACGGGTAATTTAAAGAAGGGTGATGCGCCCCGTTTTACATAACCAAAGCCGGGATATGTCCCTCTTTTTCACTTAAGGAGAAAAAATGAGGCGGTTCTTTAATTGGCAAGTTATGCTTGGACTGATATTAATCGTTCTTTCCGCAAGCGTTTACTTTATTCACTATCTGATCTTCAGGGATGCCCACCATATTTTTCTATACCTTATCGGAGATATTGCCTTTGTCTTTCTGGAAGTCTTGCTGGTAACCCTGGTCCTGCATCAGTTACTGCATCACAGGGAAAAGAGGGCGATGCTAAACAAGCTAAATATGGTAATAGGGGCGTTCTTTATCGAGGTAGGCACGGAATTGCTAAAGGCGTTTTCCGCTTTTGACAAAGGCGCTTCCGGCATAACGCAGAAATTGGTCATAACTAACGCGTGGTCTGAAAAGGAATTTTCCAGAATATTAAGAAATGTCAAAAAGCATGATTATAACATAGATAGTAAGGGAAAAAAACTGGAGGACATTAAGGGTTTTTTAAAAGAAAAGAGGCAGTTTTTGCTTAATCTGCTTGAGAACCCCAACTTACTTGAACATGAATCATTCACAAATTTACTATGGGCTGTATTTCATTTGACAGAAGAGCTTGTGCATAGACGAAAGCTGTCGGAATTGCCGGACACCGATTATCAGCACCTTTCAGGGGATATGAAGAGGGTATATACTCTTTTGATAGCGGAATGGCTAAACTATATGAAGCATCTGAAATATAATTATCCCTATCTATTTTCTCTCGCGCTACGAACAAACCCCTTTGACGCAAATGCCGCTATTGAGGTAAAATAGGGGGCGCACCGCATTTCCCATGCCCAAAAACGGGGCGTGTGCTTTTTTTTAAAGCAGGTTATGTTTTTTCAGAAAAGCCTTATCTGCCAGGATTTGAGCGGTGGCGCCATCTGCGACAAGCGCGCCCCTGTCAAGCACCATCGTCCGCCCGCATATCTCATAGATCATTCCAAGATCGTGAGACGCTATTATTATAGTCCTTTCGAGTTTATTGATGAGGTCCATCAGATGATTTCTTGCCTTCGGGTCCAGGTTACTCGTAGGCTCGTCAAAAGCTATTAACTCGGGGCTCATCGACAGGACTGTCGCTATCGACACGCGCTTCTTTTCTCCATAGCTAAGATGGTGTGAAGTCCTCTTGGAAGCATATCCCATCTCGACCTTCTGAAGGGCCTCTTCGGAAGCCCTTACCGCGCGTTCCCTGTCATATTGCATATTGATGGGCCCGAAAGCCACGTCATCAAAGACGGTGGGCATAAAAAGCTGATTATCGGGGTCCTGAAATATGATGCCGACTTTTCGGCGTATGACGGAGAGGTTTTTATCCGCGATATCAAGCCCGTCGATCCTGACAAAGCCGGTCCCCCTATAGATGCCGTTTAGGTGGAGGAGAAAAGTCGATTTGCCGGCTCCGTTGGGGCCGACGATGCCCACTTTTTCGCCTTGTGCGATTTTGAGAGAGATATTTTTGAGGGCCGGCGTGCCATCAGGATAGGAAAACGACAGATTTTCAATTTCAACAATACTTTTAATCATATGGCGCTGGAAAATCTAGCTATTGCGACAAATCCCAAAACTATGACCACGAAAGCAATGTCTGCTACGCGAAGCCTGAAATCATACAACGTATTGATAGTCCCGTTAAATCCCCTCGAGCGCATCGCTATATAGACGGATTCTGCGCGTTCGTAACTTCTAACAAATAATACCCCGAGCACATTCGCAAGAGTCTTGGTATGCGATAGCCTCCCTCCTCCGACTGTCCTGGAATCTTTTGCCTGCTTTACATGCATCAATTCATCTATGACCACAAAAATATAACGATACATGAAAGAAAAAATCATTATTAATAAATTAGGGAACTTCAATCTTTCAAAAGCCTTCAGCAAAACCGAGAATTTTAAGCTCGCGGTAAAAACGGTCATGCAGAGAACGCTTAAGTACGACTTTACGAGCACGTTCAGGAGTATTACGAGCCCGTTATACGTGACGGTAAGTTTGAGCGTTCCAAAGGAATATGCTCCGGCCACTTTTCCTTCTTTAACAAACGGGATAAAAATAGCTATCATAATGACGAACGGGATGACTACGGAGGACCTGGCCAGAATAAACGATACGGGTATCCTGGACAATATTACAAGTATGGACAGAAAAATACCATAACATATGAAGGAAACGGCGGAAGTGGGTTCCGTGAAAATAATCCCGAGTATGATAAGGATGGCACAGATTATTTTTACGCGCGGGTCTATTCTGTGGATCGGGCTATCCAGCTCCGCATATTTGTCGATATATGGATGATGCATCGGGGAATAACCTTCTACTAATACACATTGCGTTTTAAAAGTTTTGCCAGGCCGCAACCCATTCCAAAAAGAAGAATGGTCCCAAACACTCCGGCTATTGACGTAGCGAGCTTTTTGTTTTTAATGCCGGGCCACGCATAATCCGGGATCGGGGAAACAAAGCTGGATTCGACTTCTCCTTTTTCAATAAATCCTTTGTCTTCAGCGACCTTTTCTAAGCCGTCAGGCCACTGACTTGCAAAAGGAGACAGGGTCAACGCCAAAAGAACAGCTATCAGCAAGCCAAACGATATCTCTCTCCTGTCCATGATTTCCCTCGCTCTCTATTCATTATATACTAAATCCGGTCTTACTTTCAAAACAAAACTTACCACCATGCATGTAATGATCGATTCCCCTATTCCGATTAACGCATGGATACCGGCCATTGCCGGCAGGGCGACCCTTAAAGGAGAGGTCCCTGATAAGGATAACTCTATTGCGCAACCTGACGAGGCGGCGACAACGGAGAGCCAAGCCGCTATAGCCGCGCTGACAAGGATTCCGGTGTTTCCGGCTACTATGCTTTTAATTATTTTGTAGGCATAAAACCCGCCTATGGTACCGATGAAAGACATGTTAAATATGTTCGCCCCGAGGGCCGTCAGCCCTCCATCCTGGAATATGATGCACTGGATGGTCAATATGACCGCTATGGAAATCGCGCCGGCATAGGGCCCAAGTAAAACAGCCGCCAGGACGCCTCCTAAAAGATGGCCTGAAGTCCCACCGATAACGGGGAAATTTAACATTTGTGCCGCAAAAACAAAAGCTGAAACAACGCCCATAAGGGGAACTGTCTTATCTTTAAGGACTGTCCCCACTTTTTTGAGGCAAAAACCTAAACCACCTGCAGAAATAATCCAAGCGGGCACCCACGTATTCGCTGATAAAAAACCGTCAGGTATATGCATCCTATCCTCCTTTTTGACCTAGAAGTCAAGCTGACCCCTCATACCATATATGAACATAGTGTCCCCATCGCCCTCAGAGGACTTTCCGATGCCATATGGATTCCATATAACCTGGAGATCCGGGCTTAAGGAAATACACTCATTAAGCTGGAACCTATAATATGTCTCTATGTGTCCTTCGCCACGGCCGTGCGTATCGCTTGAAGCGTTATCCCATTCATTGCCTGGGAATACCTGGCCTATGGCAAAGCCGATAGCATCATCCGGCCTTGACCAGTATTGCCCGGTCACTTGTATGCCCGCTGACCAAGCCCATTCAAGCGTAGGGTTACCGGCGACATCCGCGGCCGTGACGCCGGCCGGAAATATGTCCGGCCTCTGCCATCCGAACCGCCCGAATACGCCGAACACATCCGTTATCATCTGGTCACAGCTTATTCCTAAACCGTAATTGGTCTGTTTCGTTTTATCGGTCACCTCCCCCGCCCCAACAAGCTTTTCATGGCACCGGTCGTTTACCCAGAAATAGAACCTATAATTACCGTCCCACTGTTTTTCATCAGCGCCAAAGACAAGCGTTGGCTTGAAGTTTAACTGAGCCATGTAAAACATACGGTCGAAAATATCGTCCCAATCACTGTCTGCTTCAAAAATCCCCCCTGATAATTCGAGACATTTAACCGAACCAAGACATAAAATAGCTCTCAATCCGGGCCCGTTTCCATCCGGGAACTCAATGACAGGCGAGTTTCTGAACATATGGCCCAAGAATTGCGCGCATTCATCATAGGCATACTCGTTCTGGTCCATATAGTCAGCCGCTTCCATCTTCCCCGCTGTTATGGTAAATCGCCTGTTAAAGAGGTAATGCTCATACCATAACTTATTAACATCTACATGCGCGCCCGTATCGCTGGCGGCCCTGTCTACATTTGAGAATACGCTTAGCTCACTTTCAATCGAGTCGTTTTCACCGGCCTCTAACTCAGCAAAGGCCAATCCCCAATCGCCGAATTCTTTCATTATATCGATATTGGCTTTGTAGGAGGCGTCGAATACGCTATCTTCCCCGTCTATGCTATTATTCGCGTTCGGCGTGCCCTGAAAAACGAAAGTGCCGCTTGCCCCTATCGCAAGGCCGGCTGGCTCGACCTTAACGCCCTCTCCAGGCTCATAAGATATCAACGATTTCTTCACTTCCTCCCTGACATTTTCCGTCGAAATCTGGCTCTTTTCATACTCGGACACCTTCTTCTCCAGTTCTGCAACTTTTTCTTTAAGGAGCTTGATCTCATTGACCAGGTACTCGTAGGAAGGTCCATCGGCGAAAAGGGGTATGGCTATATAAGCAAAAATAAACGGGACCGTAATAAAGACTGCTATCTTTCTAAGCATAAGAGAATCTTCTTTTTTTTGCTACGTTATTTAAAATCGTGTTACTCATGGACAAAAAAATATTACCCCAATTCCTCTGCCATAGTAGCCATGGTCAAGTCACCGAATATGACGCCCCTTGACGATTTTAACCTATCCGTCAACTCCGTGATTTTTGAGGCTCGTCCCTTTACCACAATCGATTCCAGGCAATTGTGGTGATCAAGGTGAACATGGTGAGAGGAGACTATAAGGTTGTAGTAGGCATGCTGTATATCTGTGAGCTTGTTCACCAATTCTCTCTGATGGTGATTGTAGACTATTGTTATCGTGCCGGCGACTTCTTTATCTTCCTGCCATTCTTTCTTGACAAAACCTTCCCTGATGAGGTCCCGTATCGCCTCGGACCTACTATTGTAGTTTTTTAAGTTTATGTGCTTGTCAAAGGCGCGGAGGAGCGACTCCTCAAGGGACACGCCGAATCTTACTAATTTATTCATCGCACCGTTCCTTTATTGGTATTACGATTTTTGCAATTGTAACACTAATGCTTTGGTCTGTCAAGTTAAAAAACCTGCCCAACCTACAGGGTTGGGCAGGTAAAAAGATGTTTCTTATTCTTATTTTTTAGTAACGGCTATTGAAGTGGCTCTTTTCTCCTTATTTTCTGTCTCGATGTATTCGATTTTTACTTCGCTGTTCTTCATAACCTTATCCAGGCTTATGCCGACGAGGTCGGTATCGTAGATTCTGGTTGACTGGTCTGTCGCAAAGATGCCTATCCCCCCTTCTGTGTCAACAATCTCTATGACCCCTTGAGTCTGGTTAATCAAAGATGCTGACAGCACCTTGCCGGCAACCGAGAGCTGTGAAACCGGTTTTACCCCTGTGTTCGTCTGGGCAAGACATATCGCTGAAATAAACATCACACCTATAAATATCGCCAATATTTTTTTCATCTTATACTCCTTCTTATTTCTCAGAGACACCATTTCACGAAAAACATTTAAAAACCTTTGGCGGAGATTTTATCTGTTTTTCAAAGTATGATAATAATTGCCTGTAATCATTCATTCTTTTTTTCCTATTGATTCCGGCCCTATGATGCCGCCTGAAATAACGATCTTCATGGCTTCCTCAAGGCTCCACTCCACATCACGGGCCTCTGACTCCTTTACCAATACAAGCATCCCCGAAGTAGGGTTTGGTACGGTAGGTATAAAAACCTTGAGATAACGCTCATTGTGCTTTTCCTCAAAAAGCTCACCGGTAACAAACCCCACAACCCAGTTGCCGCTTCTGAAATACTCGACAAGCACAACTTTCTTAAAAAGCTTTTTTTCCGGCAATGACAGGGTAGAGGACAGCTGTTTCCCGATTTGATAGGTCGTGTTTATGACCGGAAT
>MHFD01000027.1:17862-18673 GCA_001804045.1 Omnitrophica bacterium RBG_13_46_9 | reverse complement strand
ACGCTTTTACCTACTATATTACTCGTTAAATACCCTATCATATAAAAGATAAAAGCTACAATTATTATCCCGAGTCCCGGGATGCGAAAACCTATGAAATTCTCCATTATATCGTTGATATTTTTATCCACTACTTCATAGAATATCCTAAGCACCATAACGCACAGCACGATAGGGATGCAGACCAATATCCCCCTGAAAATATACTTCTTAAAGTGAGTAAATATAAGTCTCATGGTATCTATCTTTTAAACATATCGTCCGACCGGCATCAGCCTCTTTTTGCTATTACAACGATATATATGATATATACGAATACGAATAAAACACCTTCCCAGCGGTCGATCCTACGCCGTTTTCCGGTAAACATTATGATAAACAAAATAAGGCTCGCCAGAATAGCTATTGAGATATCAAAAGTATTAGCCGCGTCCATATGTATAGGCCTTATAATGGCCGTTAATCCGAGGATAAAAAAGACATTGAAAATATTGGATCCCACAATATTGCCGACCGCTATATCGGCATTTTTCTTCAGGGCCGCGGCGAGGGAAGTAGCCAATTCAGGTAACGACGTTCCGGCCGCAACAATAGTAAGACCGATAAGGCCTTCGCTTATTCCCAGCGTGTGCGCGGCGCTTATGGCGCCCGATACCGCCATTTTGCTGCCGAAAGACAACATCAAAAGACCGGATACCACATAACACAAAAGCACCGTTATCGCGTCACCGGCTTTTGCTTTTTTCTTCATGCCGCTATTCATAATGGTGTAGACGTACATAAGATAGGCTATGAAAAATAAAATAAGGAT
>MHFD01000027.1:8925-17854 GCA_001804045.1 Omnitrophica bacterium RBG_13_46_9 | reverse complement strand
CAATCCTGCTAAGGGAACATGCGCTGTTTTTACGTATCAAGCGATCTTGCGACAATATAAGAACCAGCAGCGCCGCAAGGAAACTAAGCGGCACCTCTTTCCACACGGTACCGCTTCTCACCGTCAACGGGAAGATAACGCTGCACACGCCGAGAATAACGAAAATATTGAAAATATTGCTTCCTATAATGTTTCCTATGGCGATCCCGCTGCTTCCTTTTATTGCGGCGGCAATATTGACAAAAAGCTCCGGCGCCGACGTCCCGAACGCTATTACCGTAAGCCCGATAGCAAGATCCGAAATATTCAGTTTCCTGGCTAACCGTGACGCGCCCTCAACAAGGAAATGCGCGCCCAAAGAAAGCATGCCGAATCCCAAGATAAGCAAAAAATGAGCTTTCATTGAATGCTTTTTCGTATAGAAAGTTTTTTTATGAGTTCCCTGCTTTGGTGTTTTCCGATTAAGAATAAAACTACCGCCGCAAAGAGGAGACCAAGCCCGATAAAAAGCGCGACCATATTTTTGTCGTTTATGGCAATAAACAGCGGGATAGAACCGAAAGTAACGCAAAGCCATCCGATCACATAGCTTACAGGAGTAACATATTCCTGCGGTATCTCGTCATGTTTTTCCATGATAAGCCTCTTTGTGTGTATAATATGAATATATAGTGATCATATATTATGTATTGATTTAAATATAGTTGTTACGCGGGCTATCTCACAAAAGGCAGACCTGCATGTCTACCGTTACGCGCGAAAAACCCGGTTTGCGTGTGGTCTAAAAAAGAATGATTATGGAAAGCAAGAAGGGCTTTCGGAGAACGGAAATTTCAAAAAAAGGGTTATGAGGTATGAAAACGTATTTTTTCCGAATATTAAGCAGGTGGTCTTTTTGATTGACGGTCCGATAAGTCCTTTTATTGAGGCATGAGGCTGTTCTTTCTTCTTTCTTGACAGTTTTCTGAAATAGCTTTTACTGCCCAAATTCCTGCTTAAACTGCATAACAAGGTATTGCTTGTTACCGGAATTGTAAAGGACGCAAATTCCATTGCGTCCGTATTGGCGAGGCCTTCGGGTGAAAAGAAATCGGCGTGAGCCTGCACCTGGAGAAATACAGTGCCTATAAAAAGGATCAGCGGAAGTGCCTTTTTATAAGCTATAACCTGAATATATGTTTTATATAGCTGAGTTTTAAACATATCTGTAAACACCATTTTAGGCATTAGTGTACACTCTGCAGACCTTTTTTGCAAGCGAAAATGCAATTCTATGTGTGTTATTTTAATCACTTCGTTACATTATACACGGATTAACACAGATTGGGAACCGGATTGACACGAATGGTATACTTTGGGCTATCAGGGTATCTGGATATCGGTCATTTGGACATCTGGATATCAGGTTATCAGGTTTGCCACCCGGCTATCCTGATTATCCGATATCCTAATACCCCCTAGACCGATATCCCGATATCCCGATAACCTGACTTAAATCCGTGCGTATCCGTGTCAAAGTGTGTAACGTAACATCGAAAACATTACAAAATGCAATTCTATGGGATAATATGTTATAATAAGCCTTGTCTGGAATGCGAGTTTGGACACCCTGCCCAAACCCGTAGGTTCGGGAGGCTGGCCGGATAGGTAACTTCAATGTCAGACATACTTTCGGTAAAAGAATTGCGCAAATCATACGGTAAAACCGTCGCGGTAGATGGTATCTCTTTTGGCATAAGCCGCAATGAGATTGTCGGCCTTCTCGGCCCAAACGGGGCAGGAAAGACCACTACCATCAACATGCTTTTAGGCGTGCTTGAACCGGACGCGGGAACCATCCATATAGAAGGCATAGATCTAAGATCCAGCCGTTCCCAGGCTATTTCGCGCACTAATTTCACTGCTGTATATACCCCCTTACCGGGCAATTTAACCTTAAAGGAAAATCTGATGATCTTTGGCCGCCTGTATGGGCTTAAGGACGTCCCGGAACGTGTCGATGAGGTAATCAGGCAGTTCGATCTGTATGCTTTTCGGGATAAAAAGTGCGGGGTACTTTCTTCTGGCGAACAGACGCGCACGGGCCTTGCCAAGGCGATGCTCAACAGGCCTCACCTGCTTTTACTTGACGAGCCCACGGCATCGCTTGATCCGGCCACCGCGCGTGAAGTCCGCGCTGAGATCCGCGAATTCGTGATACAGGGAAAGGGCGCCGTGTTATGGACATCGCACAACATGTATGAAGTCGAGGATGTGTGCGACCGTGTGCTATTTCTCTCGCGCGGAAGGATACTTCTGGAAGGAAACCCCAAGACATTGCCTTCCGAGCATGGCAAAAAGACGCTGGAGGAGCTTTTTATAAAGGTTGCGCGTGAACCGCTTACATTGGGGGTATTCTAAATATGTCTTTTTATCGCACGTTCGCAATCATGCTGCGTCAATTCTATCTTATCCGGGGAAGCTTCGCTCGCGTGTTCCCGCTTTTTGCGTGGGCAGGGGTCGACATGGTCCTCTGGGGATTTTTGACTAAGTATCTCAATACCTTTGTTTCCCCCGGATTTAATTTCGTCCCCGCGCTTCTGGGCGCGGTCCTTTTATGGGATTTCTTTATCCGCATTATGCAGGGCGTAACAATGGCGTTCTTTGAGGATGTATGGTCGCATAATTTCATTAATATCTTTGCTACGCCCCTTTTGATATCGGAGTACGTAGCGGGCCTCGTCCTGTCAAGTATCGCGACAAGCGTGGTCGGGCTCGCCGTTATGTTATTCATAGCGGTTTTGTTTTTCAAATTATCTTTTTTCGTCTACGGTCTTATGGCCATACCGTTTATCCTGGTGCTATTTTTGTTTGGCATCTCCATAGGCGTCTTTGGAAGCGCCCTGGTGCTGCATTTCGGTCCGGCGTCAGAATGGTTTATCTGGCCGATTCCTGCGCTTATCTCGCCTTTTGCCGGCGTCCTGTACCCCATTGCGACTCTTCCGCAATGGATGCAATTTATTTCACGCCTGATGCCTCCGGCTTATGTATTTGAGGGTTTAAGAGCAATAGTTCTAGGCAGAGAAATCCAAGGGATAACGCTTGTGTGGAGCGGGTGTTTAGCTATGGTATATATTGTTTTGGCATACTGGTTTTTTGTAAGGATCTACAAAAACGCCCTGCGTACAGGCCTTTTAGTCCGATACAGCGCTGAAAGTTTAAGCTAGACCTAATTACTGAGCATTAACAACTGTCCCTATTTTTTATATCTTCCCTTAATATACACATGAAGCAGTACGGGAAGGAGAATCCCTGCGATAAAATACGGAAATACCCATTAGACATGAGAGATGAATGTCGGCTCGCCGAAAACAAGAGAAAGCGACCAGATAACATAAGAGGCGTAGCATCCAAAATAGATGTAGAGCGCATTAAATAAAATAAATACCCTCCCCGAGTTACGGATGCCAAATAGCATCGCACATGTCAAGAGCATTAATATAATAATGTCTGCGTAAAGCGCGGCGCCGACAATATCGTCAAAAAGGTGTTCTTTGTCGCCAAAATCAGGCGGCTGTGTATTATCATAGATGTGGTAGATAAGCGTGGCGTAGAATAGCGCCATCAGTATAAGAATCACTCGTTCAGCAGGCCTCTTCGTCATATTTCACATCCTGCTTTTTAATCAGATACGTATTTTATTCTCCATGCCTTGGACGGATACGCTTTGGACAGAAAATTGAAATCAGAAGCTCTCCGCTATTTTTTTAGCCAGCGCCTTGGCCTCTTTGATTTTTTTATCCCGCATTTCCGGCCCCATGGCATCCATGGGCTGGGCATTGATGAAGGCTATGTCTGTAATTCCGGCAAAACCAAAAACAATACGCAGATAAGGTTCCTGTAAATCGAATTTGCGGGAATCATCCGTACCGTAATCGCCGCCCCTGGATGTTATTATCGCCATCTTCTTGCCTTTTACAAGGCCCTCGGGACCCGCTGACGTATATTGAAAGAGATATCTTGGCTGCAGTATCACGTCTATATAATGCTTAAGGCGGTAAGGTATGCTGAAATTCCACATGGGGGCACTGATAAGATAAGCGTCCGCCGATAGAAACCTTTCGATTACAGCCACTATATCTTTCCAGGATTCCTTCAGATCTCCCGATAAATCCTTACCGCCGAGCAAGGCATATTTACCGTCAATTCTTTTTATGGTAAGGTCGGGCAATCTTTCTTCGAATACATTTAAATTATCTATTTTGCAACCGGGGTATTTCGATTTAAAAGCTTCAAGAAATACCTTGCTTATATTAAGCGTTCTGGACTCATGCCCTCTCGGCGTCGCAATTATATGCAGCAATCCATTCATTACAGGTCTCCTTTTCAGGCCCCTAATGGAGCATGCTGTTGTTTTTCTAACATGTATAAAAATGCTGCTCCAGCCGCGGTGCCGGCTATCTTGATTAAGAAAAAAATCCGGCTGCGCCCTACCATGGGACCGTTACATAAATTATTAGAGAGAAATAAATCCTAAATACGGCGGCTGCCGCAATGGGTCTTTTCGCAAATAGATTCCACGTACACACTATCGGCAAAATAAATTAAAGGCACGGCATATCTGCTGAGTTTCCTCAATAGCTCCGAAAGGATTATTATAAATTTGTGTTTTATAAGTAAAAATTTTAAATTAGACGCCTCCAGGCCAAGACCGAAATAGCAGTGCGCGTTTATTTTTGTCTTTCCGATTTTAGCCGAAAATAATTTTTTTAACGACCGTATAGTGTAATACCGAACGTCAAATTCCGTAGGCTCTTTGAATTTCCGCATGATCTGGTGGGATATAGACCTGATACCGAAAGCATTCGGCATCTGTATTACACTTCTTCCCTCAGGCTTTAAAACCCTCGCGGTCTCCGACAGGACCATTCCGGCATTATCCAGGCTTAAGTGCTGAATAACACTGTAAGAAAAAACATTATCGAAACTATTATCATTAAACGGCAGCCACCTTCCGTCGGCTACCAAATATCTTACTGAAAGCCCCAGTTGCTCGTTGACTCTTCTTGCAGCAATAATCGCACCTAATGAAGGATCGATCCCGACAACGGTGTATCCCTTCTGACTTCCGGCAATCGACCATCGGCCCCAATTACAACCGATATCAAGAAGCGTAGAACCTTTCGCGGGCGGCATGGGGAGATGCGGAATAGGATAAAAATCCAATTTTCCGATAAGGTGTTTATATGAAAACCCGCATGTCGCTCCGCATATATAAGAGACCACAGGGTCGATATTGAGCCTATTATGAATGGACAGGTCTATCAATCCTTTTTTCTCTTCCTCGCTGATTCCCAAGGATTCCAAGTGCAGGTTTGGCGCTCTCTCGTCCAGGCAAACGCCTTTTGCTCTCTTAATCGAAGCATCGGCGACATCCAGCGTCTGGTCCACATCGTCCAATAACATTACGGGGATTCCATCGGTGACAGGATAGATATGATGATTTGCGCATATCAGCTGCCCGCCCGCTTCCTCCAATCTAAGGTGATCGCGCGGGCAGACTAGATTATCTAAATACCACTTGTCCATATTATCAAAGCTCCACGGACTTATGGGTCGTTTTGTGCCCCGACTGTGCCTTTTTGCCCTATTTTAACATTTTTTACGGCTGTAGACAATTTGAAAATACCATCGGGCAGACCTTGTGGGGATCTTTGATTTTAATATGGTAGAGTAAGAGGCCGAGTCTCCGCATTTCATGCTTGGTGGGTACTGTTAGGGGCGGAGACTCGACTCTGGAATTTACCAGCATTTGAAAGAGCGGCCGAACTTCTTGTATTTACAATCATGCGGTTTATTCCGCCCCATCTTCTGCTGTAGCTTCTCAAATTGCTCCAGTGTAAGTATGCTTTTCATCGCGATTATCTTATTAACCCTGTTTTTCAACTTTTCGCCAGTAAGGTTCTTGATCTCGTCTATTATCCCATCTACTTTTGCCCTATCCATATCCGGCTTTTCAAGATTATCTTTCAGCTCCTCCTTTTTTGAGCGCATCTTCTCCGTCAATTCCATGTTTTCATTCGCAAACCTTTCACGCTCTTCTTTGAGCCTGGTTTCCTGTTCGGGCGTAAGACCAAGCTCCCTGGTGAGCTTGTCATATTTCCCCATCCTACCGCACCCCCCGGTACCTTTTCTCTCGCCGTAGTAGGGCTCCGCGTATATAGAGGTGCTTACCAAAAACGCTATTGCCATACCTAAGAGCATCGCTTTTTTAAGTTCTGTTTTCATATCAATCTCCTCCTTTCATTGTCTTGCAGGCTTTCACAAAGACCTTTCAGTGCTGTCAATGAAAACCGCGATTTTCCGAAGACCTATAATCTTAGACACAAAGATCTGTGAAAAGGTTCCCTATGATAAGAGATATTCTTCTATGCTTGTACCCAAACCGTCAGCATACGTTTCGTCGGTACCAAGGTTTACCATAAATTCGGTTTGCTCTTTTATATATGTATCTATAATCCCGTTACCCGCTAACGGAGACCGGGAGATAAAGGTTATGGCAAATATAATTATCGCTATTGCCGATATGGCAAAGGCGGGTCTTAGCGTTTTGAGAATGATCCAGACCCCTATTGGTGACGGAATATCCTTTTTTTCAGGCGCGCCTTGTCTGTCTTTTATTACTCTATTTTTTATGTTTTCCCACACAAAATCCGGCGGACATCTTTTTTTCGCGGTTTTAAACGGGCTTACGGCTTTTTCCCGCAATGTCTTTTCGAATAGCCTGCATGCGTCGCACGTTCTTAAGTGTTCCAAAACCTTTATTTGCGTTTTTTCGCTGGCTTCGCCATCGATATAATCAGTCATAAGTAAATCTTGTATTCTTCTGCAATCCATCGCTATCACCCCTTTTCCGCAAAAGCCAAAAGACTTTGCCTGGCTCTTTTCAACCTGGTACGCACCGTATTGATATTTACCTTCAAGGTATCCGCTATTTCCCTGTAATTCAGCCCTTCTATCTCTCTCAAAACTATGCACGCGCGCTGGTCCGGGTTCAGCACACTCAATAAAGCCGAAACGCGTTCTTTCCTGCTTTCCAAGTCGATGTTATTTCTGGCCTCTTCCTTTGTAAAAACAGATTGAATGGCTAAGTCGTAATCATCTCTTTTACTTGTATGTTTTTCTGCCGCTTTTTTATAATTGATGGCTGTGTTAACGGCGATCCTGTAAACCCAGGTGTTAAAAGACGAAAGAAAATTAAATCTGCCCAAATTCTTATAAACCTTTATAAATACATCCTGCGTCACCTCATCCGCATCTTCTCTATTAGTAGCTATTCTCGATACGACGTTATACACAAACGCGGATGTTTTTTTATATATTTCTTCGAAGGCCTTCATATCGCCTGCGGCCGCCTTGGTTATAATATCCCCGGATATGGTCGCCATTTTTCCCCTACTATTTTGGACAGTTAAAAAGATGGAATAGTTCCCCCGACACAGGATTATATACCCAAACAATGACACTGCGCAACTTATTTAACGGCAATAAACCGACAAAAGGATATGCTATTTGCCGTATAGTACTTGCAGTTGCTCAATCTTCGGGTTGCCGGGATAATATTCACCCTGCGGGCCTATATAACCATCCCCGCTCTTCTCCAGCACGACAGGCACATAGCTTCCGTCGGAATTCGGGATATTGAGCACAACCGTTCCTGCAGACAACTTTTGAGCCGACACGACAGTTGAGGACGGCTCTATGAGAACGGCCTTAGGGTCATAAACGACCGGAGCCGGAACAACTATATAGCCGGAAGGACATGACCTGTAATATGCGCCGTTATAATAGTAGTATGTGTCGCCGCTGACAATGAGTTTCTGGCAGCCGCCCGGAAGCGCGGCAATGGCCGCGCCGCGGGGAGGGTTTACCACAACATATTCCCCCATACCTCTTCTATGGAACACCCCTTCTCTGTAATAAAACTTTAGTCCCCCTATCGCAATGCTTATGCAGCCCCGGGGAAGAGCGGAAATACTTCTGTAGTGATGCTCAGAAGGGCTTCTTTTAGAAGGCCGATGCCCGGCAAACGCATTGTCTGGCCGAGTAAGCAAAATGGCGCTTAAAATCATGATCAAGAAAAATTTGGCGTTAAAAGCTTTTTTGTCTGACATTTTCTTGCCTCCTTTTTTCATACGTGTCTTAAACAAAATGCATTCGTAGTATTAGACACTGGATAAGAAAAAAAGTTCCCATAAAAAAGGTGATTCAATAAAAGGGGTGGTTGTTAATGCTCGCTAATCAGGTGACTTTTTTAATGCCTTTTAAACAAGCGTTTTCATATATTTATTAGATGATTACCGTATTATCGGGCTGGCACAATCTCCCCTTTTTTGATAAGCCAGTCGCATAAGATAGCTGTTGACCAAAAAATTTCCAGGGTGTATAATTTATACACAATAACATTACACGGTGGACATCCCAAGCTACCCATCGGGAATAACGGTGAGCTTCCGTTAAATGCTATGCGCAAAACTGATCGAAAAGCGTACTTAACAAACCTGAGAAATATTAAAAATACTATGGCCTTTTATCGATATGAACAAAAAACTGCAGGGAATATTCCGTAAAAACGCGGAATCCGAGAGGGAAACGCCATATAATTTCTGTGACAGGTGGTGTAAACGCTGCCCCCAAGAGAAGCAGATGGGATGCTGGATATATCAGGATGAATTTGAGCAGAAAATAACCTGCATAGCCCATGGCAGTGAGACGGATGATCCTGAAATAACCCGAGAAGTCCTGAAACAACAACTTGAAGATATAGAAGAAAAGATCGGGCGTTTTATCGAGGAAAACAAAATCAGCCCTGATGAAATCGATGATGAGAAACTTGAAAAAATAGAAAAAGATATGGGGTTTGCCGAAAAAAACCTAGACATAACGGCAG
>MHFD01000027.1:7219-8900 GCA_001804045.1 Omnitrophica bacterium RBG_13_46_9 | reverse complement strand
GATCGGCGAATCAGCCAGAGCCCTGCAAAAGCTTAGCCCTTATTACCCTGAACAAACAAAGGCGATTATCGCGCTTCTGGCTATCCTGCATAACATATCAAGCAGAATAGAAAAAATGGAGGAGAGCATACATTAGTCCGTGTCCGGAATACGGGTCACGGACTCTTCGGAATAAATCCCGCCTGAACTTTAACATTTAATAAGAACTTTAAATATCAGAAGACAAGACCTGATCCGATGCTGACCGTAAGCTCTTACTTTTTTATGTAAAGCGTCCAATATCCCGCTTTTTCTCTGCGATATTTTGTATCCAACCAGCTATCTAGCTTCGGCATATACACACCCTTGAACATCTTTCCCGTAATGATGACATCAGGGTCATATGCCTCCATTTCCCGTATCCATCCTTCGAATCCTCCCGGCGTCGCGTAATGGATCCTGCGGTCAATGCCGTTATCGATGAAAATATAGGGATTGGGATTTTTAAGATGAAGAAGGGCCAAAATCTGTGGGGCCTCTATGCATATTATTTTGGCGTTTTTTCCGAACCTCCCCACTACTTCAGCGAGTTCTTTCTTTTGCCGCTCAACTTCGTATTTATGGTTTTCCCTTCTAATATCGTAGGCCTGCATGCAAGATACCATAAGAAGGATAACGCAAACAGTCATAGTCAGAAGCCGTATTGTCTTGCTGCGGGACCTTGTGTCTATCAATCCCTCTTCATGCTGAAGCACAATATTCAGAAAATCGGCAAACCCCAGCGCTATGTATGGATGAAACACAAATAAATCGTGAAAGCATTGGACGTCAATCAGCGTCCATATGACAAGGAGCGGGAAAGACAATAGAAGCGCCGCGAACCTGTCTTTGGTTATCATATCCCTGACCGAACTATAATACGTGTATCTTGAGGGATACCAGTAAAGAACCGTAATAAAACCGATAAATATCGGGATATACATGGCGCGGTCAGCGTTCCAGACAAGGCGTAAAATAGACCAGAAATTCCTGATAAAAGGTATCCCATGTATCCTGTCAGGATTGCGAAGGTTAAAAAGGACAAACCCATCAAGGAAATCATATAACGCCCCATGATGGGCAAAATAGGTGACCACCAGTAATACCGGTAACCCGGTTCCAGCCAAGACACGGCACAGCGCGGAAATCTTTTTCTGGCTTTCGGCTTCGGACCAGACAGAGAGAAAAATCGTCACAAGAGGGAAGATCCCCATGGGTTGCCAGGTCAGGACAGCCAGCGAGCTGAACAAACCCGCCCAAAACCACTGTTTCCTGCCTGTAAAGAGCAGGGTCAGGGCTATGAATAGGACAAGGGTAGTTTTAGGGCGTGGGCCGGCAGCGGCATGGATAGCGAATCGATAAAACGCCAAGAAAGTCAGGGCTCCGAAGACACCCACTCTCCTTGAGCGGAAGAGGCTGTTGCCAAGCAGATAAATGGAGACAACCGCAAGGCAGCTGATTAACAACACGATTACACGGACAGCGTATAAGTCATCGCAGTTAAGGATATTGGAAACCAATATCCCAAACCCTACAATTAACGGAAACAGAGGACCTTTTATGGTAAAGCTTGATACATATGGCGGAACGCCCTTGGCTACCTGTTGCCCGCTGTATAGATAGATGGCGTTGTCTCTGAGAAGTTTTCCGTTGAAACCAGGCG
>MHFD01000027.1:565-7210 GCA_001804045.1 Omnitrophica bacterium RBG_13_46_9 | reverse complement strand
TCAAGGCCGCGATGACAAAAATCAGTACCGCTATAGAGGTCTCCTGAATAAAGTAACGGTTTTTATCGCTGATCTGCATAGTCTCACAGGCTATTTGCCGAATAAGGCAAAGAGCTCAGAGCCCTGTCCTTAGCCATGTCCTAAAGAGAGCTATAATATGATAATAGTCGATAGAAGGTAGATTATTTTTATCATCAGACCGAAATAAATTCCGTGACAGTCTTTTTTATTTCTACCCTTCTTCTCTAACCCAAGAATCCCTTAAAGTTCAGTATTCATCCTCTGCGCCCATACCCGGTATGACCATTTTTTGATATCCGGCCGGGATTTCAAAAAGCGAATCACTGATTCCGCCCTCGGTTATGTTCTTATATTCGATCACTGTCTCGCCGTAAGGGCTATTGCTTATCATCTTTATTGGATAATTAAGCTTCTTGGAAAACCACTGCGTCATTGTCCCTTGCGACTTATCGTGATAAATATATTCGTATTTATCACACAGGTAACCGTTGATATCCTCTGTTCCTAAATAATTTTTGTCGGAGACCTCGGCCATTTTTTTGTCGGACGCAAACTGATTCATCTTGGACTTAACCGCTAATCCGGACATCTCTATGTACACCTTATTTTTCGGTATTAACGTACACATCGTACCTTTTTCGACGTCCATTATCGCGACGGATACCTCCCCTTCCGGGCTCATACCCTCCATACGTACCCTATCTCCCTTTATATAGACCTTGCCTTTCATATCCCTGCCTATCTGATTGCCATCCATATCAGCTGAGAATTCGGCTGCAAGGCATAATGTCGTAAAAATAAATATACAGACATATACGGTCAACCCACCCAAAAACGCACAATCATACCTTCTCATCTCTCATCCCTCCCTCTTCGGGTTACAAGACATCGGTAAAATAAACCATGGCTTATAGACTCCGGGTATTTATGGCCAAAATTATTATAAGACTCTTGTCAGGGCTTTTCAATATATTTCACTTATGTTGGCAGATGGCCGCGAGACGCCCTGGAGTCGAAAAACTCCCATGTTGTGGCTGCGGCAATTGAGTGATCGGAATCTCCCCACACCAATTGCCGGCCGCCACAAGAGTCAGACGGAAGGGGGCGCCCGCCGGCATCTGCCAATCGGATTTACGCAAAATATTATGCATTACCCCATTGATAGTATTTTATACCTCTCGGAAGCAAGAATGTGATCGGTCTGTCGGCAACAGTTTATAAAAAATAGATTTATCCGTGAAAGCAGCGAAAGTATTTTTTATTTTACGGAATTTGATATCCGCGGGCAATCACCGGTAATTGCAGAAGGTAAGCGCTAACGGGAAATCCATTTTCCGCAGGTGGGAGATAACGGATTGAAGGTCGTCTTTTTTCGGCGAGAACACCCTTATCTTTTCGCCCTCTATCTGGGCCTGGACCTTGAGGCCCAATCCTTTTATTATCTTGACAAGCTCTTTGGCTTTTTCATGGGGTATGCCTGAGGCAAGGTCGGCTGTCTGCTCGAGGCAGCCTCCGAAGACTTTCTGAGGTTCTTTAAATGTCAGCAATTTCAGAGAAACGCCTCTCTTGACAAGTTTACCGGCGAGTATCTCCTTAACGGAACTTAATTTAAAATCGTTGTCTCCCACAAGCTTTATCTTCTTCTCATCGCGGTCGTATTCTATGGAAGATTTGCTTCCCTTGAAATCGAACCTCTGCGCCAGCTCTTTCTTTGCCTGATTGACGGCATTATCCACTTCCTGAAGATCCGCTTCAGAAACTATATCGAAAGAAAAGCTCTCTTTGGCCATAGCAGCATTATATTATTGCCTGTTTATTACATCAAGGGATTTCTTTCAAAAAATGTATCCGAATGCTATTCTCTACAAGACCGTCTTAGGGCATGCGCTCTTTCGCGTGACAGACGGATTTGGCCCTCGCGGGAAAAATAGGATGTATTATTATCTAAAAAATGTTAAAATAGTGTCAGTGAAGCTCCACCGCCTTACAGCGGTGGCTTCTCTTTTTACAGGGTTCCGCTCTATCGGTGGAGCGGAACCCTGAACCGAAAGCCATTCATCCGCGCCCTTACAGGCGTGGCTTTCTGGTTCATGGGTAAAATTTATCAAATGTCCAAAAAAATATTGATACTCTCCGGAAGCCCAAAGAAAGACGGCAATACCGCAACACTCGTTAACTGGTTTATGGAAGGCGCTCTATTAAAAAGCGCTCAAATCGCGGTCGTGCGTACCGCTTTTCTCAAGTATAAATCCACGGGTTGCGCCTCCTGCCGAGCCTGCCAGAAGACGGACAAGTACGAATGCGTCATCGATGACGAAGTAAAATCGGTTCTGGCGAAAATGGCCAAAGCGGATGTCATAGTCATGGCTACGCCCCTCTATTTCTTCGCGGCGAGCGCGCAACTGAAGCTGGTCTTTGACCGCATGTTCTCGCTATATAAATGGGATAATGAGGCTGGCACGATGGAAACCCCATTAAAAGGAAAGACGCTTGTCCTGATAGCCAGTGCATTTGAAGATGTGGGTCTGAAGGCCCTCGAAAAGCCGTTCGCATTGACGGCCGCTTACACCGGAATGAAGTTTAAATCGCTACTTGTGCCCAACGCTGGCGTCTCGGGCGATATCAAGAAAAAAGGTGATATACGCGATAAGGCGGCCGCGCTTGGCAGTAGGGTAGCGTAATTGTTTACCTGCTGTCTTCCCCCGCCATGGGCGTATCCGGTTCCGGATGGTTCCTAGCTCGTAGTTCATAGGTCGTAGGTAATAGGTTGTGGGGGTACTCGTTACGCAGGACGTGGGACGTCCGCTCCCTGCGCCCTTCGACAAACTCAGGGCTAAGCCGCTGGGACGTAGGACGATTCGAGCTCGTATCATTGCGAGCGACCGGGATTTTAGTAGGACCAAGCGAAGCAATCCCATTCGAGAAGGTTTCGGGAGGCTACTAGAAGTTGCAAAGGTTGCGGAGGTTGCTAAAGGTTGCAAAGGTTGCATAAAAAAGCAACATCTGCAACCTATGAAACCTCTGCAACCTATGCAACATAAAACGCGTAATTCGCATACGAATTATAACTGTCGCACATCGAATTTCACGATATATAGCAGCACCAAGAAACCTTAAGAAACCTCCGATTATTGAAATACATTTACCCGAAACTCATTGAAACGAGTTGCGAAGATAAACCTTGTGACTCATCGTCGTTGGGGGTATAATTTTAGAGAAGATCGGATGAAAAAGTCGGGGTATCGCCCTATGATCTTTTAACCGCCAAATAAGTGTCCAAAAACGCGCTTGAAAGGCATTGAAGTTATAGCACGAGCGGCGGTTCTTTCCTGTTTTGACCTTGAGAAAGGATTGTAGTTATAAATGGCCGACAGAACACGCCAAGCAAATGACATAACGGTAAAAGGGCTTTTAGTAAATATTATTTTGACTTTTTTCAAGTTTATTGCCGGAGTAGCCGGTAAAAGCGCCGCCATGATCGCGGATGCCTTCCATTCCCTTTCTGACATAGCAACAGACATCGTTGTCCTATTGGGCATAGGAATAGCCAGTAAGCCAAAGGATAAAACCCATGATTACGGACACGGCAAGGTAGAGACCCTGGCTACCACAATCATAGGCTTTGCGCTCCTTGTTGTCGGGGCAAAAATCTTCTGGATGGGGGTTATCGAAATAGTCAATTCCTATAGGGGCAATATTATCACAAGGCCGGGATGGGTCGCATTTTTTGCAGCTGTAATCTCCATAGCGGTCAAAGAGTGCCTATATCAGTATGCGACAAAAGTAGGTAAAGCAATAAACAGCCAGGCGGTAATTGCCAATGCCTGGCATCACCGTTCGGACGCCTTGTCTTCCATAGGCACGATGCTGGGCATAGGGGGCGCCATAATATTTGGCGAAAAATGGCGCATATTAGACCCTATAGCCGCTATCATAGTCAGTTTACTAATAGCAAAAGTAGGCATAGATATATCTCTGGCAAGCACAAATGAGTTAATCGACGCCTCATTAAGCGAGGAAATAGAAAGCAAGATTTTGGAAACAATTCGCTCCGTTCCCGGAGTAAAGTCTTCGCATAACATGAAAACGAGAAAGATCGGAAACGCTTTTGCCATAGATGTTCATATCAAAGTCGACAAGTCTTTAAATATCACAAAAGCGCACCTTATTTCAACAAAGGTCGAAGATAAAATAAAGAGTCTATACGGTAAGGACACGATCGTATCCGTACACATCGAGCCGTCCGGGTAAGTCGCAAAACCCCTATCGGCTGAAAGCGTCTGCCCTGCCACTTTTCTTCTTTTAGGAAAATCAAGATAAGCCTTGAGGCGCGCTCTTTTTAAAGGTATAATGGTCCGGATTGCCTCTCATAAAAGAGGGGCGTATTATATTTTCCGCAAATAGGATATCTTTCCGATTTACGGAAAAGGAGGGTGTTATGGAATCTAAAGATGCCGTTGGCGTTATTTTAGTCGGCTTGGGAGTCTTATTGCTTCTGGCGTCAGCTTTTGATTTGGTGCCGAATTTGGACAACGTGCTTATATTTTTGGGTCTTGCGTGTTTTATTGCCGCAGGCGTCATCAAGAAAATTACAAAAGGCGGCTGCTGTAAATAAAATTTACCGGCTATAAGCCAAAAGGATGGTTTTAGCTTTCCCATGCCATCCCAAAAATGGAAGCGCCCTTTGAGCTCTGTATGAAAAAGATCTTATTTATATTTATAGCCTTATGGTTTCTCGCAAATACCGCATATCCATATGAGTACAGGGACCAAAAAAGGGACAACATAGTAAAGGCCCTGCAGGAAAAACCGGATCTGGCCGGCGAAGACAAGCGTTCCATTGAGTTAAGATTCGGGCCCCCTATTTTCAGAAAGACCCTTACCGAACAGGAAGGCATAAAAGAGAGATGGGTATACAGGCCATTTAAAAGAGGCCTGGAACACATAGAGATTATCTTTCTGAACGGCCAGGTCGTGGAAACCAACTATAAAAGGAAATGAATGGTCCCGGTTTTAAGCGTAAAAACCGGCGATATCTCCGCAGGAGGCAGGGTAAAAATGCATCCTGGATCCCCATCCCCCAAAGGACAAAAAGGGCTTTAAGTCCGTTTGTAATTGCGGGATTTATAAGATATACTGTATTTAAGGAGGCGAAACACTTTTATGAAAAAAATGATAGTCCTATTCGCTTTTATCCTTCCGGTCTGCACGTTTATCTACTTTATCTACCCTAATATCTATACTAATAAGGTAGAAATGTCGGAAGAAGGTAATCTGTGGACGGGTGTTTGGGCCAGCGCAAAGACAGGCGTGAAGGGCGATTTTCAAGCCACGCTTCAAAAAGAAGGAACAAACCTCTTGGGTAATATAAAGATAGGAGGCTCGTCTATCACCAAAGGCGGCAGCATAACGGGAACGGTTAACGGAGATAAAATAGAATTTGGATTAGCCAAGGACAAAAGGGGCAGGCTCAAATACGCCGGTCAGATAAAAGGGGACACAATGTCAGGGACGTGGGAAATCCCTATTATTAAAGACCGCGGAACGTGGGAGGCGTCCAAAAACTGAAAAAAGAGCGACAAGCCTCCCGGGCTTTTCTTCTATACCGGAATAAAACTTTCCTGTTCTAAAATAGCACGATTTTTGTGATATCTTCTCTTCCAGAGACCGCGTTTAAAATACCATGCCATAGCTAAACCCTGGCATATATCCGAGACATTGACCCCCAACCATATGCCTCTGCTACCTAAGCCGAAAATAAGAACAAGCGCATAAGCAACCGGAATGCGCAAGCCAAGCTGAGCGATTCCTGTCATTACGGCGGGAGCCATTGTGTCGCCTGCTCCGGTCATGCCTCTGCCCAGGACAATCGCTGACGCCAAAAAAGGCAACGTGACGGCTATGAAACGCAGAAAAACGCTTCCCGGTCCGATTACCTCAGGATTATTGCTGAATATACTTATTATTTGCGGCGAAAAGATAAAAAACAGCACCGCGATAGGGGCCACTATAAGCACATAATACTTTAATGCAGCCCACCCGGCCTGCGTCGCCCTATCCGGATAGTTCGCGCCCATATTTTGCCCTATAAGCACCGAAGAGGCGGCAGCCATCCCGAATCCAAGCATCATAACGGTCATCCTAAGGCGGATAACTATCCCGTATGCGGCAAGGCATGCCGGGCCAAAATAAGTGACAAGCCGCAAAAGCATAAGAAGCGAAAATTGACGCAGCAGGACTTCCATGGAAGCGAAAAAACCGATTTTTATCATCCTGCCTATAAGAAGAACGTTGACTTTAAAAATACCTTTATGAAAATGAAGGCTCGAGTGCCCGAAAAGAAGATGCCTTAAAAGAATGATCACCCCTACAAGTCTGCTTATAACCGTTGCCGTGGCCGATCCCGCGACTTCCATACGCGGAAAAAAACCAAAGCCGAAAATCAGCAAAGGGTCGAGAGCAATGTTAATTATATTAGCCAGAATAAGCACCTTTAACGGCATAACAGCATCGCCTGAACCTCTTAGGGCCTGATTGAAACCGATAAAGAGAAATATGAAGATGGACCAGGTAAAACTTATTTTTAAATATTCTGAGGCGGCAGGTATGACTTCGGGATTTGCT